>DASPSK010000412.1:0-8154 GCA_035623975.1 Acidimicrobiales bacterium
CTGCCGATCGCGTCCCGACTCGAGCCGACCGATCTCCCTCGCCGAAAGGTCCAGATGTGTGACGAGGCGATCTCGCCACTGTTCGACGAGCGGTTTCCGATCGACGATCACGAGGGTCGGGACGTTGCGGTGTGCGATCAGGGCGCAGGCGATAACGGTCTTGCCCGCACCCGGGGGTGCCACGAGCACGCCGAGGTCATGTGCCTCGATCGCCTCGAAGGCGACGCGCTGGACATCGGAGAGTCTCGTGCGCAGCGTGAAACCAACCGATGTCGGCTTTGCACAGCCGGAACGAACCTCGAGACGACTCCCAGCGGCCTCCACCAGTCGACGGGCGTCGTCGACCACGCCGCGAGGAAGGAGGAGTTCGCCGAGGCTCTCGCGGTAGCACCGGATGAAGCGCGGCGTGTCGTGGGTCGAGAAGCGCAGCCGTTCCTTCTCGTAGAAGACGGGATTGTGCAGCGAAGCAAGGTGCTTGAGCGACGAGACGAGCGATGGCGGCAGCCCGACTCGATCGATCGCCAGCATGGCGCCTGCGCGGGCGACGACGGTGGAGGGAGTCGGCACCTCGCTTCGGGGCACGCTCGCCCGTCGGACTCGTACGTGAGGTCCTGCGTCGATGTCCCCGAGGGCGTCGGCAAGCGAGCCCGCAGCTTCCACCGACAGTCGTGTGACCGAGGCGAGAAGAGCCCACTGGTCCTCGTAGGGTTCCAGGCTCGCCGGGTCGAGGAAGAGGGTCGTCCCCTGTCGCCGGCACTCCCCCTGCAGCGGTAGTGCGATGAGATTGCCGAAGGAACCCTTCGGGAGGAAGTCCTGCGCCGGGAAGAGCCGGTCGTAGCTGTCGAGGTCGATCTCCGCTCGCAACGTCATCGCCTCTCTCAGCAGGCCTATCCCGACTCGGCGAGCGGTGGCAGCCGGGACCGGTCCGCTGAAGAAGGTCCACACGTGCGCGCCTTCACCCGATCTGGATCGCTCGATCGCCGTAGGGACGCCGGCTGCACTGGCGGCGTCGTGGTAGGCGAGCGCATCCAGCACCCAGCCGGGGCCGTCGAAGTCGCAGGCGAGCAAGACGCAGCGGTCGCCCCGCATCAGCGGATGGCCCCGACGTGAATCTCGCCCCCGAGGTGCGAGGCGATGACGTCGTCAGTGAGCGGGAGGTGTTCGCGGACCGGGCTGCGAGCATTCTGGAAGCCGCCTCGCACCGCCGGTGACCACCCTGACTTGCCGGTTCGCGCACTCTCCCAACGCAGGGCATAGACGTCATCGCGACCGATGAAGAGCGAGCGATAGAGGGCCAGCTTCTCCCCTGAGGGAGAGCTCCTCGTCACCGATCGCAAGTGCTCCGCCCGCTGGTCGCTGAGCGGCTCCACTGGGACAAGGCGAGGCTCGTAGACGCGGACGGGTTCGCGTCGCGCTGGGGCGTAGAGCCTGAGCAGGCCGCGAAGACGCTCGTTCTCCCGCTCGAGGTCGACCACCCGCCGGAGGAGATCCTCGGTGGTCCGCGCCTGATCGGTCACGGCATCTCCCGCTCGGTCTCATCTACACCGCGGCCACCCGCCCCGGCGATTCTCGTCCACAACGTCTCGGCTGCGACAAGGTCGCCACCCGGCACGGCGTGGCCGTAGAAGTTGAGCGTGGTGGAGGCGCGGGCGTGGGCGAGGCGTGCAGCCACGATCGGGACGGGCACCCCTGCATCGAGCATCTGCGTGGCCATGAAGTGGCGAAGATCGTGCAGGCGGAAGTGCGGTAGACGTGCGCCACGGCGGGCATCGATGAAGCGCTTCGTGACGAAGTTCGGCTTCCACGGGCGCTCACCGGTCGCAACCGCCGCGAACACGAAACGGTCCCCGGCCTGAGCCTCCTCCGACGCAGCTTCGTGGTGAGCTCGGAGCAGCCCGAGGCTGGCGTGGTCGAGCGACACCTGGTACTTCCGACGAGTCTTCGTCGGAACGAGGACCGGTCCTTCGGGCCCCTCGACGACCGAACGCTGTATGCGAAGGCGACCGGTCACGAGGTCAACGTCGGCCCAGCGGAGGGCGAGCAGCTGCCCTCGCCGAGCACCCGTCATCGCTGCCAGGATCAGGTAGAGATGGAGGCCGGCGTCCGACTGGCGGACGAAGGCGAGCAAGCTCGCCAGCTCTTCCGGCGTCGGGGGGCGCAGCTCCGGCTGGCCCTCCCGCGGAGGACTGGCATGCGCAGCGACGTTGTCGAACACCCACCCCCACCGTTGCGCTTGTGCGAGGGCCGAATGGAGCGTCGAATGAATGCGGCGGACGGTTCCGACCGAGAGGGGCTCGCCGTCGCCACGCCCGGCGACACGAAGCTTGGCGTAGAGGTCGTCGATCATGGCCGCGGTGAGATCGCCGACGAGGAGGTGGCCGAGGCGGGGTCGAAGGTGCCGGTCGACAATCGAGCCGACGTTGCGAGCCGTCGCCGGCGACCAGCCAGCACAGCCCCGGGCGTACCACTGGTCGAGCAGTTCACCAACGGTCGTCCGCGCTCCGACCGCCGGCGCCACGTTCGCTTGGGCGGCGAGTGCCACGAGCTCCCGCTCGGCCTCCGAACGCGCGCCATGGACGGTGCGCGTCGCCCACCGCCGACGTCCGGTGTCAGGGTCGGTGCCGACGTAGACGCGCAACTCCCACGATGAGGTCCCGCGCTGGCGGATCGAACCCTTCACGGCCGCTCACCTGGACAGACCGTGAAGGTAATGGTGATGGGCAAGTGATGGGCGGCGATGGGCAACGGTACGTCACGCCAGCTCGTGAACGGCGGACCCGATACCCCATCTGAGCTGCCAGATCAGTAAGAGAGAACCCGAGCGGACGACGGGACTCGAACCCGCGACCCTCACCTTGGCAAGGTGATGCTCTACCAACTGAGCCACGTCCGCGTGCGCGCTGATAGTACCAAGCCCCGCGAGCACACGGCGCGCCGCTCTGCTCCGCCCCTGACCGGCACCGCAGTCGCCACCCCCACGCCCGCACCCGATTCCTCCGCGAGAATGCCCTCATGAAACCGCTCGCCATCCACCACGTCGCCATCAACGTCTCGGACCTCGATGCCGCCCTCGAGTTCTACCAAGGAGCCCTCGGCCTGGTGGCGCGGTCGGATCGACCGGACTTCGGCTTTCCCGGGGCGTGGTTGGACGCCGGCCCACAGCAGCTCCACCTGATCGAGGCTGCGGCGCCGCCGAACGTCGGCCAGCACTTCGCAATCCGTGTCGAAGATATCGACGCCGTCGTGGCCGAGTTGCGAGCCGCCGGCCACCGGCCGAGCGAGCCGTCGCCCGTGGGCAACAGCCGCCAGGCATTCATCAGCGACCCGTCCGGCAACGTGGTCGAGCTCCACGAAGTCGGCTGACCACCACAAGAAACCACCAACTTCTCCCGAAACGCTCGACAGCGAACACCCCCGTGCTACAATCGAACATATGTTCGACGAGTCCGACAAGAGCTTCTCGGGAATCCTCTCGGCCCTCGAGCTCTTCGTCGCCCGCCTCGACCCGGCGGAGTACTCGTCCGTCGACGTGCCGGTCGTCCTGAAGCGTTTGACGCGTGCCGAGAAGCTCTGCGCCACGGCCAAGCTCCTGATGGCCAGGCGAGCCAGCGAACTGTTCGCCGGGGACAGCGAGGGCACGACGTCCACAGCCAGATGGCTCGCCGGTCAGAGCGGCGAGAGCGTCGGCAAGGCGAGACGCGATCTCGACACGGCCGGCAGACTGGCATCACAGCCGGAGCTCGAGGAGGCGCTCCGGCATGGCGTCGTGTCGCCGACCCAAGCTTCCGTGCTCCTACCTGCTCTCGAGGCCGACCCCGATGCTTCGCAGCGGCTCATCGGTGCCGCCCAGGGCGATTCCCTCAACGAGCTGCGCCAGGAGTGCCAACGCGTGGTCGCCGCCAGGCGTTCCGAAGAGGAGGCCACGGAACGGGATGCACGCCTGCGGGAGCGCCGCCACCTGCACATCGGCACGACTGAGGACGGAGCCGTTTCCATCCAGGGAGAGCTCCCGCCCGTGGAAGGTGCGGTCGTGAAGAACGCCCTCGAAGCGGTGAAGCGCATGATCTTCGACGAGGCCCGCAAAGCGGGCCGTCGCGAGTCGCACGAGGCCTACATGGCCGACGCCCTCGTCGCTCTGTGTCGGGACGAGGGACGCTCGACCACCGCCACCCGCAGCCCGCGAGCCGAGATCGTGTTGCACGTGAGTGCCGAGGCACTCCGCCGCGGTGAGCTCCAGGCCGGAGAGTGCTGCGAGATCGAAGGTGTGGGCCCCGTGCCCCTCGCGACGGTCGAGTACCTCTTCGGCAATGCCTGGGCCAAGCTCATCATCGAAAAGGGCGTCGAGATCGCCTCCATCGCCCACTTCGGACGCTGGATACCGGCTCACCTCGAGACGGCCCTCAGCAAGCGGGACCGCGTGTGCGCCGTGCCGGGTTGTGGGATCTCCTACGGACTCGAGCGCGACCACATCATCCCGGTGGCGGAGGGAGGCACCACGGAGCTCGCCAATCTCGTCAAGCTCTGCAGACGGCACCACTACCTGAAGACTCACCACTTCTGGCGCCTCACCGGCCAGCCCGGCAATTGGAAATGGGTCAACATCCGTCCTGGACAAAGGATCGTTGCAGACGGCGACCTCTACGACGTGGCTCGGCCGGGTGAGCCGCTCGCAGGCCTGGCTCATCCGCTCCTGCGCCCGCGTGACCCCGTCTTCAGCGACGAGGGCTCAGACGACCACTGCCCGCGTCAAAAAGTCGTTCAGCAGAGCTTTGCCTGCTCGTTCATGGCGCCGATCGTCGTCGTGCGTGTGTCTTCGACGGTGCTCTCCCCCGTGGCTCCCCGGGCGGACTGCACGCCAACCGGGCCTCGGCAGCCGTCGCCTGCCAGGCGGCCGGCGCTCCCGACTCGGCGATCACGCGTCGATCAAAGGCCGCGTGCTCGAGCGTGCGGGCAGAACCCTCCGAAGCTCGCCCGGGGCCCCGTCACGAATCGATCACGACGACCGAGCGCAGCACCTCTCCTCGCTCCATGCGATGGAACGCCTCCTCCACATCGTCGAGGGCGATCGTCTCGGACACGAACCGGTCGAGGTCGAGGCGGCCGGCGAGGTAGAGGGAGATCAGTGTCGGGAAGTCTCGTGACGGCAGGCAGTCGCCATACCAGCTCGGCTTGAGGCGACCGCCCCGCCCGAAGAACTCGATCATCGGCAGGTCGATGCGCATGTCCGGCGTGGGGACACCGACTTGCACGAGGGTGCCAGCGAGGTCGCGGGCGTAGAACGCCTGCTCCATGACCTTGGGATTGCCGACGGCCTCGATGCACACGTCCGCGCCGTTGCCGCCGGTGAGCTGGCGGACGCGCTCGACGGGGTCTTCTGTCGAGGCGTTCACGACGTCGGTCGCCCCGAACGATCGAGCCAACTCGAGCTTGCGCGGATCGAGGTCCACGCCGATCACCGTCGTGGCGCCTGCCAGCACGGCGCCGGCGATGGCGGCGCACCCGACGCCACCGCAACCGAACACGGCGACGGAGTCGCCTCGGCCGACCTCACCGGTAAACAGGGCGGCGCCGAGCCCTGCCATCACGCCGCAGCCGAGCAGGCCCGCCGCCTCCGGTCGGGCCCGGGCATCCACCTTCGTGCACTGCCCGGCCGCCACCAAAGTTTTCGCGGCAAACGCGCCGATGCCGAGAGCGGGCGACAAGGGCGTGCCGTCAGCCAGCGTCATCTTTTGCCACGCGTTATGCGTCGAGAAGCAGTACCAAGGCCTTCCCCGCAGGCACGAGCGGCACTGGCCGCAGACGGCGCGCCAGTTCAAGATGACGAAGTCCCCGACGCCCACCGAGCTCACGTCGGGGCCGACCGCTTCGACGATGCCGGCTGCCTCATGGCCGAGAAGAAACGGGAACTCATCGTTGATCCCTCCCTCCCGGTAGTGCAGGTCAGTGTGGCACACCCCACATGCCTGCACCTTCACGAGCGCCTCGCCGGGACCGGGGTCCGGGACGACGATCCGCTCGACCGTGACGGGCTCACCCTTGGCCCTCGCCACCACGCCTTGCACCTCGTGCGCCATCGCGAAACCGTCCTCCCTCGAGACCTCTCGGACACGGCTCCCTACCAGACGTGTCACACCCTTGCCAAGTCGACCACCGTTCCATAGACTGAACAGTCAGTCAAACTGAACGGTTAGCCAAACTGAACAGTTAGTCAAATAGCTGCAACTCAGTTAGATGGCTGGTACTCGGTCAGATAGCTGGAACTCAGTCACATAGCCGGCGCGGTCAGATAGCTGGAACTCAGTCACATGGCTGGCACTCGGTCAAACACCTGAACACGGCGCCCGCCGCCCGGCGCGCGTGCCGCCCGAACGGAGACACCGTGGCGTCCCACACCCTTGCTGATACTGACCGTCGCTTGGACGAGCTTGTCGCCGAGCAGGAGGAGGTGTTTCTCGCCCGGCAGCCCCACTCACGGGCGCTCTCGGAGCGAGCGGCCCGCTCACTCGCCGGAGGCGTGACGTCGAGCTGGCAGATCACCCGTCCGCAAGCCGTCTGGATCAGCCATGGCGCGGGCTCGAAGATCTACGACGTCGACGGCACCGAGTACGTGGATCTGCACGGTGGTTACGGAGCTGGACTCGCAGGGCACGCTCACCCTGCCATCGTCGAGGCCGTCCGCCGCCAGGTCGGGCGCGGCACCCACTTCGCCCAGCCGACAAAGGACGCCGTGATCGTCGCCGAGGAGCTGGCTCGTCGCTTCGGGCTACCGGTCTGGCGATTCGTGAACTCCGGCACGGAATCGACCATGGACGCCGTCCATCTCATGCGGGCGATCACCGGTCGCGACTTCATCATCAAGCTCGAGGGCGGGTACCACGGGCACCACGATTCCGTGCAGGTGTCCGTCACACCCCCTGCCGAGCTCGTCGGCTCGATCGAGCAGCCGAACCAAGTCCCCAGCAGCACCGGCATCCCGGCGGCCCTGATCGACCTCACGCTCGTGGCGACCTTCAATGACCTCGAATCCGTCCGTCGCCTGCTCGAGATACACGCTGGCAAGGTCGCCGGCATGATCCTCGAGCCGATCATGATGAACATCGGCATCATCCCGCCCGAGGGCTCCTACCTGGCGGCCCTGAAGGACCTCCTTCACGAGCACGGCGCCCTCCTCACCTTCGATGAGGTGAAGACCGGCCTCACGGTCGGCCCCGGTGGCGCCACGCATCTCTACGGCGTCAAGCCGGACATCGTCTGCCTGGCGAAATCGATCGGCGGTGGCTTGGTCATCGGTGCCGTCGGCGGGTCGGCCGAGGTCATGGACACCGTGGCCGACGGCACCTACGAGATGGTCGGCACGTTCAATGGCAACCCGCTTTCGATCGCCGGAGCACGGGCCATGCTCGAAGAGGTCGCTACTGACGACGCCTACGAGCACATCGACAAGCTCCGCCAGCGCGTCGGCACCGAGATCGGTGCCGCCATTGCCGAGGCTGGTCTGCCCGCGCACGTCGTCGCCGTCGGCGCCAAGGGCTGTGTGACGTTCTCGACGACGCCAGTCCGCAACTACCGCGAGTTCCTCGAAGTGGACGACCGATACAACCACGCCCACTGGCTCTTCCAGCACAACGGCGGGGTGTTCCTGCCGCCCTGGGGCAAGACGGAGCAGTGGCTGTTCTCCGTCCAGCACGACGACGCCGACATCGACCGCTTCCTCGAGAACTTTTGGCGGTTCGCCCGCGCCGTAGCTGTGTAACGGCCGCACCGTGACCGCCAGCGGCACGTACCGGACCGACGGGGTTTCGATCGGTGATTTGTCGCGAGGCATCTATTGCAGCGCGTCGGCGGAGGTGGTTGACTGCACTGATCGGTCATTCAGCTGCGTCATTCGGCTGATTGGCCGTTCAGCTATCTGAGACGGGCCCACGTCACCCGGGGGAGGTGGCTCGGATGACCTCGCATCCACGAGAGGGTTGGTCGCAACGTGGCGTTCGCGGGCGCCCGCGGCGCCCGCTGCACCCGGGCAGCAGCGCCGGCAACGGCATGTCGCGCCGCGACTTCCTGCGCATGACGGCGGGAGGTGCCGCCCTCGCCGGTGTAGGCGGCCTCCTCGGCGGCTGCCAGCGACCCGGCAACGCCAACGTCAACATCCCCCTG
>DASPSK010000416.1:0-2189 GCA_035623975.1 Acidimicrobiales bacterium
GGCGGCGCGCTTCGTGCCCGATGTCAGGGTGTCGGGGACGGCGACCTGGAATCGGGCGACGTCGACGGTGACAGCAGATCTGGCATTGACCGGACTTGAGGGTGCGGGCAGCCTGCGGGTCACCTGGTCGACCGACGTCGAGGGGGCGCTGGCGCGCGAGACGGGCACGATCGGTGGCAAGAGCGTGTCGCTCGAGATGCCCGCGCCGTTCTCTGCGCACGGGTAGCCCGGAGGGGACGTCGCCATGGCACTGGTAGGCGCCCGGCCTCGCAAAGATGCTGGTCAGTGGTCAGCAGGACCGCGGCCACCGGGCTCGACGCCGAGAACGCGGGCGGCGGCGAGCTCGCCCAGTTCGTCCGTGCGCTCACGCAGAAGTTCCATGGCACGTTGCTTCTCGGAGGCGACCACCATCCGCCCCTCCACCAGCAATGCTTCTCGCTTGTGCTGAGCTCGCTGACGGTGCTCGGCCACGATGAGCTCTGCCTCTGTCCGGGCGGTGTCGACGATCGATCGCGCCTCAGCTCTGGCGCCTTGGAGCACACGGCGCCGCTCCAAGTCGGCTTCGAGCGCTGAGCTTCGAGCTACTTCTGCGGCTTGCAACTGCTCGCGCTGACGCCCTTCTCTCTCGGTCATCGCCTGCCGAAGCTTGGGCAGGACCGAATTTGCGAGGAACCACAAGACGGCGAGGAAGAGGAACAACTCCAACACGGAAGTGAAGTTCGGCAGAAGAAACAACGGCGGGGGCGGCGGCGCCTTCGGGTGAGCCCGCAGGGCCGCATCGAGGACGGCGAACACGGCCATCGCTCGTAGACTACGCGCACTACAGCCCCGGCAAAAGCGGACTTTCCAGGACGTCGCGTGCGGCCCTGCGCGCGCTCACCTCCGAGCTCGTCGCCAAGTTCGTCCCGCCCTCGTCGTAGTCCACGCCGTCTGCACCGACGAGGTTGAGTGGCAGTAGCAGAAAAGGCGCCGCGCCGGCCGCCGCCGAGGACGGTGGAGCTGTGGAACCATGTTCCCGATGACTCCAACCCGCTCGGCGTCCGATCGGGCGCGCGGCCTGCCATGAGCGCTGCCTTCCCCAATCTCTTCCGTCCGCTGCAGATCGGTGGCGTCGTCGTGAAGAACCGCATCGTCTCGTCCGGCCACGACACCGTGATGGCAGAGGACGGTCTCGTGTCCGACCAGCTCGTCGCCTACCATGAGGCCCGTGCCGAAGGAGGGGTCGGCCTCATCATCATGCAGGTGGCAGGCGTTCACGAAAGTGCCCGGTACACCTACCACGTCCTCATGGCCACGGACGCCTCCTGCATCCCCGGCTACCGCAGGGTTGCCGAGACGGTCCACCCGCACGGCTGCAAGCTCTTCGGTCAGCTCTTCCATCCGGGGCGCGAGGTGATGGAGTCTCAAGACGGCTCGGCGCCGGTTGCGCTCGCCCCCTCGGCGGTGCCGAACGAGCGCTTCCACGTCATGCCGAGGGAGCTCACACTCGGTCTCATCGGCGAGATCGTCGCCGGTTACGGGTACGCCGCCGGCCTGCTGAAGGAGGCCGGGCTCGACGGTGTCGAGGTGGTGGCGAGTCACGGATACCTCCCCTCGCAGTTTCTCAGCCCGAAGGTGAACATCCGGGAGGACTGCTACGGGGGCAGCTTCGAGAACCGGCTCCGTTTCCTCCGCGAGGTCGTCGCCGCCGTGCGCGCCGCCGTTGGCCCCGACTTCGTCGTCGGAGTTCGCATCTCGGCCGACGAGCTCGAGGAGGACGGGCTGTCTGCAGAGGAATCGCTCGCCGCTTGCAGGGCTCTCGACGCCGACGGCTCGGTCGACTACCTGAGCGTGACCCTCGGCACGTCCGCCACCCTGGCCGGCTCTGACCACATCGTCCCTCCGATGAGTGAGCCCATCGCGTACACGGTCCCGCACGCCGCCCGCGTGAAGGCGGCCGTGTCGGTGCCGGTCTTCGCGGCGGGACGCATCAACCAGCCCCAGGACGCGGAACGCGTTCTCGCCGCCGGCGGCGCGGATGCCGTGATCATGAACCGAGCGCTCATCTGCGACCCGCGTATGCCTGCTCTGGCCGAGCAGGGCCTCGTCGACGACATCCGAGCCTGCATCGCCTGCAACCAGGCCTGCATAGGTCACTTCCACGCCGGTTACCCGATCTCGTGCATCCAGCACCCAGAAACGGGGCGTGA
>DASPSK010000435.1:0-5145 GCA_035623975.1 Acidimicrobiales bacterium
GGCCGTCGGCAACTACACGGACTCCCTCGGACGCACACAGGGCCTAGCGCTCACGGAGCAGTCAGGGCGATGGTCGGCGTCGATGATGCCGGCGACCGCCAACACCCATGTCGTGGTGCGATCGGTCGCCTGCGTGAGCGGCACGAGCTGCGCCGCCGCCGGCCACTACCTCCGCAGTGGCCACGAGGTCGGTTACCTCATGACCCTGAGCGGATCGGCGCTGGCCGGCATCACGGCGCCGGGTCCGGCGAATGCGAACCTGGTGCCCGACGAGGCTCTCGGTTTCGTCGCCTGCCGTTGGATCGCCACGTGCACGGCGTCGGGCTCCTACGTGGGCGCCGCCTCCACCACCGTGCAGCTGCCGCTCGTCGCGAGCGAGGAGCCGACACCCGCGCCCGCGAGCAGCTGAGCACTGCTCGCTGGTCGAGGCCCCGGGGCGGGCCGACCGTCGGTTCGGTCTGCAAGACTTCGCGTCATGCCTTCCGCCTCCCCGCCCGGGCAGGCCACGGGGTCCCCAGGGCCCGAGCCCGTGCAGGTGGCGATCGAGGGCGCCGTCGCCACGGTGACCGTGGTGCGCCCCGAGCAGGCGAATTCCCTCACGACGGCCGCCAAGGAAGGGCTCCTCGCCGCCCTCGAGGCGGTCGCCAACGACCGCTCGATCCGCTCGGTGGTGCTCACCGGGAGCGGACGGGCCTTCTGTGCCGGCCAGGATCTGGTCGAGCACGCCGAGGCGCTCGCCACTGACCCGGCCCATGCCTTCGACACGGTCGCCAAGCACTACAGCCCGATCGTCCAGAGCCTCGCCACGATGCCGAAACCCGTCATCGCCGCCATCAACGGGACCTGCGCGGGCGCCGGCATCGGCCTCGCCCTGGCGTGCGACCTCCGCATCGCCGCTGCCGGCGTGAAGTTCGCCCCCGCCTTCACCGGTATCGGCCTCACGGCTGACTCAGGCTTGTCGGCGACCCTCCCCCGGGCCGTTGGCTGGTCGAGGGCGATGGGGCTGCTCCTGCTCGGCACCGTCATCGAGGCCGACGAGGCGGAGCGGATCGGCCTTGTGCACGAAGTCGTGCCCGTCGAGGAGCTCACCGGTCACGTCGCCGCCCTCGCGAGCCGACTGGCAGCCGGGCCCACGCAGGCCTACATCGCCCTCAAGGAGGCTCTCTGGTACAGCTCCTCCGCCGCCCTCGAGGACGTGCTCCGCCTCGAGGGCGAGCTGCAGGCGCGCCTCGCCACGACGGCCGACCACCAAGGGGCCGTGCAGGCGTTCCTCGCCCGGCGCCGTCCTGACTTCACCGGCACCTGATGCCCGGGGCAGCGGGCGCGCAGGCGGAGGGCACCGCCGGAGCCCGTCGGGCCCAGTACGACGTCGCCCGCCTGCTCGCCGTCGCCGTCGAGGTCTTCATCGAGCGAGGCTACGACGGCACGAGCATGGAGGACCTCGCCCGCGCCGCCGGCATCTCGAAGTCCTCCATCTACCACCACGTCGAGTCCAAGGAGCAGCTGCTCCGTCTCGCCCTCGACCGGGCGCTCGATGCTCTCTTCGCAATCACCGAAGAGGAGGGGGCCGAGGCGCCTAGGGCGATCGAGCGGCTGCGGTACGTCATCGGACGGGTCGTCGAAGTCCTCGGGGCGGAGTTGCCCTACGTCACCGTGCTGCTGCGGGTGCGGGGCAACACCGAAACGGAGCGCTGGGCGCTGGAACGCCGGCGGGAGTTCGACCGTTTCGTGCGCGCCCTCGTGAGCGAGGCGGCCGCCGAGGGTGAAGTGCGGGAGGATCTGCGACCGGCGCTGGTGGAGCGGCTCGTCCTCGGGATGATCAACTCGATCACCGAGTGGTACCGGCCGGGGCGCGTCGAGATGAGCGAGCTGAAAGCGACGGTCGTGGCCATGACGATGGGTGGCCTCGGGACGGCGGACGGACGGGCAGGCGTGAGGGAGGAGCAATGACCGAGGCCGGGAAGCTTCCGCGCACCGTCGGCGTGCTCGGCGGCGGCCGCATGGGGTCCGGCATCGCCCACGCCTTCGCCTGTGGCGGCAGCACGGTCCTGATCGCCGAAGCGGACGAGGCCGCCGCCGCCTCGGCGGGCGCCAGCGTCGAGGCGGCCGTCAGGGAGAGCGCCGAGCGGGGGACGCTTGGCGAAGCCGTCGAGAGCGTCCTCGACCGGTTGTCGGTGGGCGTCGGCATCGCCCACCTCGCCGGGAGCGCCCTCGTGGTCGAGGCCGTGCCGGAGGACGCCCTGTTGAAGGCAAGCGTGCTCGGCGAGATCGAACGCACCGTCGAGCCGGAGGCCGTCGTGACGAACACGAGCTCGCTCTCGATCGACGAGCTGGCCGTCGTCCTCGAGCACCCCGAGCGCTTCTGCGGCATGCACTTCTTCAACCCCGTGCCGGCGAGCCAGCTCGTCGAGATCGTCGTCGGCTCGCGCACGGGCGACCACCTCGTCGCCCTGGCCCGCGACTGGGTGACATGCCTCGGCAAAACGCCTGTCGTGGTGCGGGACTCGCCGGGTTTCGCCAGCAGCCGCCTCGGCGTCGCCCTCGGCCTCGAAGCCATCCGCATGGTGGAAGAGGGCGTCGGCTCACCCGAGGACATCGATGCGGCCATGACGCTCGGCTACAAGCACCCTGTCGGGCCGCTGCGGCTCACCGACCTCGTCGGCCTCGACGTCCGCCTCGGCATCGCCGAGTACCTGGCATCGAAGCTGGGCGAGCGGTTCGAGCCGCCCCGCCTGCTGCGCGAGATGGTGGGGAGAGGGGAGCTCGGGCGCAAGTCAGGGAAGGGTTTCTATGAGTGGTAGGCCCAGGTAGACTGCCCAACCGAATGGTCGGTCGGGCGGGGCTGGCGGGGTTGTCTGTCCGGAGGAGGAGCCGTGACGGTTGAGTTCAGCGCCGATGCTGCCCAGGCTCACTTCGACGCCCTCATCGAGGCCGATCAGCGGATCGAGCCGCGGGACTGGATGCCGGAGGGCTACCGGTCCACCCTCGTCCGCCAGATCGCCCAGCACGCCCACTCGGAGATCATCGGGATGCAGCCGGAGGGCAACTGGCTCACGCGGGCTCCGTCCCTCAAGCGCAAGGCGATCCTTGTCGCCAAGGTGCAGGACGAAGCCGGGCACGGGCTCTACCTCTACGGTGCCGCCGAGACCCTCGGCGTCTCCCGCGACGACCTCCTCGACCTGCTGCACGCCGGGCGGCAGCGGTACTCCTCCATCTTCAACTACCCGACGCTCACCTGGGCGGACGTCGGGGCCATTGGCTGGCTTGTCGACGGAGCCGCCATCATGAACCAGATCCCGCTCACCCGCTGCTCCTATGGGCCCTATGGGCGCGCCATGGTGCGCATCTGCAAGGAGGAGAGCTTCCACCAGCGGCAGGGTTTCGAGCTCTTGTTGACGCTCTCGCGCGGGACCGACGAGCAGCACGCCATGGCCCAGGACGCCGTCGACCGCTGGTGGTGGCCGGCGGTGATGATGTTCGGTCCTGCGGACTCGGACTCGCCGCACTCGTCGCAGTCGATGGCCTGGGGGATCAAGCGTTTCTCGAACGACGAGCTGCGACAGCGCTTCATCGACATCTCCGTGCCGCAGGCGGAGATCCTCGGGTTGCAGCTGCCCGATGCGGCTCTCGCCTGGAACGCCGAGCGCGGGCATTACGACTTCGGGGAGATCGACTGGTCGGAGTTCAAACGGGTCCTCTCCGGAGACGGGCCCTGCAACCGCCAGCGGCTGGCTCGCCGGGTGGAGGCGCACGAGGAGGGTGCCTGGGTGCGGGAAGCAGCCGCCGCCTACGCCGCCAAGCACGCCGGCGGCGCCGCCGAGCCCGGGCGTCGCCATGTCGACGTCGCCTGACGGCACCGCAGCGGCCCCCTGGCCGCTGTGGGAGGTATTCGTGCGCCCGAAGAGGGGGCTGTCGCACACCCACGCCGGCAGCCTGCACGCCCCCGACGCCGCCCTCGCCCTCCAGAACGCCCGCGACCTGTTCACGCGCCGGCAGGAGGGCGTGAGCATCTGGGTGGTACGTGCCTCCGACATCACGGCTTCCAGCCCGGACGAGAAGGAGCCGTTCTTCGACCCGGCCGGCGACAAGGTGTACCGCCATCCGACGTTCTACGACATCCCGCCCGAGGCCGAGCACCTGTGAGTGAGCAGACGTTGCTCGCCTCCGCCTCGGCGCGATACGTCACCGGGCTCGGCGACGACGCCCTCGTGCTCGCCCAGCGGCTCTGCGAGTGGGCGACGCGTGCCCCCGTCATCGAGGAGGACGTGGCCTTGCTGAACGTGGCGCTCGACCTGCTCGGCCAGGCGCGAGCCCTCCTCGCCTACGCGGGCGAGCTCGAAGGTGGTGGGCGGACAGAGGACGATCTCGCCTTCGGCCGGGACGAGCGCGCCTTCCGCAACTGCCAGCTCGTGGAGCTGCCGAACGGCGACTTCGCCACGACGATGGCCCGGCAGCTGCTCTTTTCGGCCTACCAGTACGAGCTCTACACGGCCCTGTCCGCCTCGAGCGACGAGCGCATCTCCGGTGTCGCCTGCAAGGCGGTGAAGGAGGTCGCCTACCACCGCGAGCACGCCGCCAGCTGGGTGGTGCGTCTCGGCGACGGGACGGAGGAAAGCCATGGCCGCATGGTTGCCGGGCTCGAAACCGTCTGGCCCTTTGCCGGCGAGCTCTTCGAGCCGGCCGATGCCGTCGAGGTCGCGGACGTCGTAGCGGCCGGCATCGGCTGCGATCCGGCCAGGCTGCACCGGGGATGGCTCGCCTACGTCGGCGCCGTGCTGGCGGAGGCGACCGTGCAGATCCCGTCTCCCGGTGGTTGGGTGCCCACTGGCGGCCGCCGGGGCCTCCACACCGAGTCCTTCGGGTACCTGCTCGCCGAGATGCAGCACCTGCATCGCTCGCACCCCGGGGCGACGTGGTGAGCGCCATGAACGAGAGGGTGGTAGTCGGTTCCGGACACATGTGCGCGCAACCGACTACCACGACGTCGGGCGCGGCGGCTGGGTCAAGCATCCCAGACGAGATCGCCGGGGTCGCCGGGGTCGCCGGGGTCGCCGAGGTCGCCGAGATCGTCGCCCGCATCGCCGCTGTTGCCGGCGCCGTCGAGGACCCGGAGCTCCCGCAGGTCACGATCGCTGAGCTCGGCAT
>DASPSK010000437.1:0-8360 GCA_035623975.1 Acidimicrobiales bacterium
GCCCGCGGCGCCCCCCTCGAGCAGCTCGCCGCCCACCTGGCCGCGTCGGAGCCAAGCGGCGACGAATGGGTGGCACGCAAGCTCGAAGAGGCCGGAAGCCTTGCCCTCGGCCAAGGAGCCTCGCTGGAGGCCATCGGCTACTTCAACCGGGCGCGCGCCGAGCTGCCGGCGGCGCAGAGCAGCCCCGAAATCCTTCTCGGTCTGGCGCGAGCCGAGTCCTCCCTCCGCCGACGGTCCGCCCTCAAGCACCTACGGCTGGCCCTCGATCAGCCTGTGGACCCCAGGGCAGCTGCGCTGGCGACGATGCAGGTGGCCCGCGCCTTCAACGATCTCGAAGCGAGGACTGAGCTCGGGCCGATGCTCGAGAGAACCGCCGAGCTGCTCTCGGACGAAGAAACTGACGGCAAGATCGACGTTGCGGTTGCGATGGGGCTGATCGCCACATCGCCCCAGGCGCCAGTCCTGGCCACCGAGTCGTTGAGGTCGGCCGTCGGTTCGCGACCTGATCCGGGCACTCGCGGCGAACGAGAAGCCCTCGCCCTGATCGCCGTCGTCGACAGCGCCAGCCCGCGGCGGGCGCCGCGAGCGGAGCTGGTCGCCCTCATTCGGCGAGCAGTGCTCGGGGCCGAGTTCGTGAGCGAGGATCCCCTTAGGTGCGAGCTCTGGGCTCGCGTGCTGCTGGCGCTGGCGCGCTCGAGTGAGTTCGAAGAGGCAGACCGGCTGGCCCGTGCTGCCCAGGCAGTCGCACGTCTGCAGCGCCTCGAGTACGCCGAAGCGGAGTTTTCCACCACCTTGGCAATGTCGCTCGCCCTCCAGGGCCAGCTCGTGGAAGCAGAGGTGGAGGTATCCCGGGCGCTGTCTGTCATGGAGGAGCAACCGTGGCCCCGACGCGTCGAGGCCGTCGCCTGCCTCGCAAGTCTCTGCTTGGACCAAGGGCGAACGGAGGAGGCGGAGAGGCTCATTGCGCCATTCGAGGAGCCTGACGGCCTGCCATCGCCTCTCGGAGGAGCGGTGCTCCTCGAGCAGCGTGGACGGGTTCGCTGCCTGCAAGGGCGACGGTCCGAGGCGCTCGCCGATCTCTTCCGAGCGGGTCGGCGCGCCGGCGAGTGCGACGTCGACAGCCCGGTCGTAACCAGCTGGCGCAGCGAGGCTGCCCTCACGCTCGCGGCCGAAGGCTGGGAGTCCGACGCGGTTCGCTTTGCCGAGGAGAACCTCGAGCTTGCTCGTGCGCACGGAGCGCACTGGGTCGTGGGTGCGGCTCTTCACGTCTTGGCGTGCGTCGGCCCAGCGGACAGGCGCCTCGCCCGGCTCGAGGAGGCGGTCGAGCTTCTCGAGGGCTCGCCCGCCCAGCTTCGCTTCGCGAGTGCCACGATCGATCTCGGTCGCGTCTTGCGAGAATCCGGTTCCTCCTCTATGCGGATTCGAAGCTTGCTCCGCGACGCGGCGGATCTCGCGTTTCGAAGTCGTGCGACGCCGCTGGTGTCGAGTGCCATGACAGAGTTGCGTCTCAGCGGGGCACGGCCCCGCCGACTCGCCCTTTCGGGCGCTGATTCGCTCACGTCGAGCGAACGCCGCGTCGCATCGCTTGCCGTTGACGGGCTGAGCAACGCCGAGATCGCGGTGGCCCTGTTCCTGGCGGAAAAGACCGTCGAGGGCCACCTCGGCCACGCCTTCCGCAAACTCGGGATCCGGTCGAGGCGCGACCTCGAGGCCTTGGGCGACCTCGGACCAGAGGAGTCCACCGGCTAAGGGACTCGCCGACTGCCCGGCGCGGGTAACCCGAGTAGTTCACCCCAGCTGACGGATCCGCTGGAAGCTACGGACAGGTAAGTCCCGTGCGCAGGCCGCCGGGCGTGTGCCAGCCACCCTGTCGCCTTCGTTGCCTCCCGTTCGCCTGCGCTTGGCCGTGCGCATCCTATTTCAAGGGTACGGATACTTCGTTACAGGGTTAAGGCAAGGGGAAGCCCTCAGGAGGCGGGGGTGAACAGGCCAAGAATGCAGGGTGTTCCTCGGCGGATTCAGCCTCTAGGGTGGCGTCGCAGCAAGAGCGGATTGCAACTGGCGACTTAGGGAGATATCGGTGCCCAATGCGAGGGAAGGCGGGCTACGCCGTGGTGTCGGTGATTTTGGCGACGGCGGCGTGCGAACGGCAGTTGTCGGCTGTGGCTACTGGGGCTCTAAACATGTTCGTGCCCTGCAGTCGCTCGATGGCGTCGCCTCCGTCGTAGCCGTCGACCGCGATGAAGCTCGACTCGCCGGCCTCCGGGGCAGGCTCACGGGCGAGAGCCACTTCAGCTCCGTCGAGGAGGCTCTCCCTCATGTGGACGCCGTCATCGTCGCGACGCCCCCGGGCTCACACGTGGATATCGCGCTGAAGGCTCTTCGGGCAGACAAGCACGTTCTCGTCGAGAAGCCGCTGGCCACCACGGCAGAGGGCGCTGCTCGGCTGATCCGGGCAGCGGAAGCGGCCGGCACCGTGCTCATGGTCGGCCACACCTTCGAGTACAACTCCGCCGTCTGGAAGATGCGCGATCTCGTCAGCAGTGGATCGCTCGGACGCCTCTATTACGTCGACAGTGCCCGCCTCAACCTCGGGCTCTATCAGGGTGACGTCAATGTCATCTTCGACCTCGCCCCTCACGACATCTCCATCATCAATTACTTGCTTGGACAGCACCCCTCGACCGTCGAAGCGTGGGCGTCCCGCTACGCCCACACGCGCCTCGAGGACGTCGCCTATCTCCGCTTGCACTACGCCGAGCTCGGAGTCGAGGCCAACATCCACGTCAGCTGGCTCGATCCCCACAAGGTCCGCCGCCTCACCGCCGTCGGCTCCGAGAAGATGGCGGTCTACAACGACATGGCAGCCGAGGAGCGGATCAGGGTCCATGACAAAGGCGTGGTGTTCTCTGCGGCCGATGAGCTGAGCCAGCCTCCGATGACATACCGCTATGGCGACATCACCTCGCCATACCTCGACTTCCCCGAGCCCCTGAGCGTGCAGGACAGCCACTTCATAACCTGCATCCGCACAGGCGCGGTCCCTCATACCGACGGCCGCAACGGCTTGGCCGTCGTGCGAGTCCTCGAAGCGGCCCAGGCATCTTTGCGTGAGCGCCGCGAGATTGCTCTCCACGAGATTGCGGGCGCCGACCTCGGAGCCATTGAGCTTTCCCTCGTTTCACAAGGCGGGGCGTCATGACTGTCACGACCGTGCCCTTTACCGACCTCGGAGCGATGGCCGACGAGGTCTGGCCGGATCTTGCCGGGCCTATCGCCACCGCGGTCTCCACCGCCGACTTCATCGGGGGGTCGGCGGTGGAGAGATTCGAAGAGGAATGGGCGCGTTACTGCGGCGTCGCCCACGGCGTCGGCGTGGCGAACGGGACAGATGCGTTGCACCTGACGCTGCGCGCCCTCGGCGTCGGGCCCGGCGACGAGGTCGTGGTTCCCGCGAGCACGTTCGTCGCCACGGCGGAGGCGGTGGTGCTCGCCGGCGCGTCGCCGCGCTTCGCCGATGTCGATCCGCGGACGCTCCTCATGACTCCGGACTCAGTCGAGGCCGCTATCACGCCCCGGACCCAGGGCGTCATCGTCGTCCACCTCTACGGGCAGCCGGCCGACATGGACGAGATCGGCCGCGCCGTGCGCCGGCGGGGGCTCTTCCTCCTCGAGGACGCTGCCCAGGCTCATGGGGCGAGATGGGGCGACCGCCCGGTCGGATCCTTCGGCGATGCCGCCTGCTTCAGCTTCTACCCGAGCAAGAATCTCGGGGCGTTCGGCGACGGCGGGGCCGTTGTGACCGGCGACGCCAACATCGCCCGGCGAGTGCGCTCGCTCGGTGATCACGGTCGGCCCGTCGGAGCCCACCACGGTCACCTCGTCGTCGGGACGACGAGTCGTCTTGACTCTCTGCAAGCACGCGTCCTCAGCGCGAAGCTCCGCCGGCTGCCTGCTTGGACAGAGGCGCGCCGACAGGTGGCCGCCCGTTACCAGGAGGGTTTGGGCGATCTTCCCGGACTCGAGCTCCTCGACGTTCACCCCTCCGCCCACCACGTCTACCACCTGTTCGTCGTCCGTGTGCCCAAACGAGATCGGCTTCGCGCAGAGCTCGCCCTCCAGGGAGTCCAGACGGGCATCCACTACCCACTCGCCTGCCACCAGGAGTTCGCCTTTTCCCCGTTCGCGAGCGACCGCCTCCCCGACGCCGAGGCGGCCGCGTCCGAGGTGTTGTCGCTTCCCCTCTATCCGCACATGGCACCTGCCCAGGTCGACCGTGTCATCGACCTCATTCGATCGATCCTCACGGAGAGGGTGGGGGCAGGTGCATCAATCCACTGATCTGTGCCTGCTGGGTTGGTTCACATGAACGCCGCTGAGGGAGCCGGAAGGGGGAAGGTCGACCGCGACGTCGTCATCAACTATCCGGACGCGCGGACGGGCAGTGGCGCCGTGTCCATCGGGCCCGACCCGCATCTGCGGAGCGGAACCGTCATCTATGCAGGCTCGATCATCGGGGCCCGCCTTGAGACCGGCCACAACGTCGTCATACGCGAGGGCAACCTGATCGGCGACGACGTCTCCATCTGGAGCAACACGTTGATCGACTATGGGTGCCGCATCGGCCACCGCGTGAAAATCCACTGCAATTGCTATGTCGCTCAGTACACCGAGCTCGATGATGACGTATTCCTCGCCCCGGGAGTGTGCGTGGCGAACGACCTCTACCCAGGCGACGCGGAGTCCGCCCGTCGTATGCGAGGGCCCAAGCTGGGCGCCGGGGTACAGATCGGCGTCAACGTCACGATCCTGCCCTTCGTCGAAATCGGCGCCGGGGCTCTCGTCGGGGCCGGGTCGGTCGTGACCCGCGACCTGCCCGCCGGGTCAGTGGCCTATGGCAACCCGGCGCGACCTCATGGGTTGCGCGCCGATCTGCGCGACATCTCGGCTCGGATCGGTTCCCACGGTGGTTTCGAGTCTCTCCCGGTCGCGTCCGGCTGGATGGCGCGTGGAGGACCAGCGTGACCGCCCGCGTGCGCCTGGAACTGTTGGGGGAGCGAATCCGTCCATCACGCCACTCAGTCGTTCGCCGACATGTGCTCAAACGCGGGTTCGACATCCTTGGGGCGGTGCTTCTTGTCGTGCTCTTGGCTCCTCTCCTTCTCGTTCTTACCCTGCTTGTGCGGGCGACGAGTCCCGGGCCGGCGCTGTTCCGCCAGACTCGCGTCGGCCGCGGAGAGC
The DNA here is from genome assembly GCA_035623975.1 of Acidimicrobiales bacterium. GTDB lineage: Bacteria > Actinomycetota > Acidimicrobiia > Acidimicrobiales > Bog-793 > JAKACA01. Next base: position 5,242 of record DASPSK010000437.1, read on the forward strand.
GAACGTTCGTCATCCTCAAGTTCCGGACCATGTTCGTCGGCACCACCGATGAGTCCCACCGGCAATACGTGAGCGCTCTGCTGAACGGTGAGCCAATCGAAGCCGGCGTCGATGGCCTTTACAAACTGGATGCCGATCCGCGCACGACTCGACTTGGGAGGTGGTTGCGTCGCACGAGCCTCGACGAGCTGCCTCAGCTCTTCAACGTCGTGCTCGGTCACATGTCACTGGTCGGGCCGCGGCCTGTGCTCCCCTACGAGGCAGCCCTCCTCAACGAGGAACAACGACTGCGGTTCGCCGTCCGGCCGGGCATGACGGGCTTGTGGCAAGTGAGCGGGCGCAGCCTCATCAGCTTCCCTGAACAACTCCTCTTGGACACCCGCTATGTCCAAGAACAAAGCCTCTGGCTGGATCTCGTCATCCTGCTGCGCACCCTGCCAGCGGTACTCTCCGGGGGCACCCGGTGAGTGGAGCCGTCCCGGTGAGCCTGCCAGATCCGGAGATGGAGCTAGCCGGCGCGCCCTCGTGGGATGTCACGGCGCCTGTTGGTGCCGTGGGCGATTCCGTGACGGTTGCGACGTGGACGATTCTCAGCCGGGTGACGGGGTTCGTGCGCATCGCCATCGTGGCCGCCGTTCTCGGAGCAACGTTCTTCGGCAACAACTACCAGTTCACGAACTCTCTGCCCAACCTCGTCTACTACGGGTTCCTGGCGGGGTCGCTCTTCTCGTCGCTTCTCGTGCCGGCCCTGGTCCGCCATATCGACGGCGGTGACAGCCGCGCGGCCGAGCGGGTCGCCAGCGGTCTGTTCGGCGTGGTCGCCCTTGGCATGTTGGCGGCCCTCCCCCTCGCCATCCTCGTAGCGCCCGAGTTGCTGCGCCTCGCCTCCCTGGGGAGCCACTCAGCGGCGAGCGCCGGTCAGGTCCGGGTCGGCCGGCTGCTCGTGGCCATGCTCATGCCGCAGATCCTCTTCTACGGGGTGATCGGCACGTCGACGGCAGTACAGAACGCGCACCGCCGTTTCGCTCTAGCCGCCGGGGCTCCGGTGCTGGAGAACCTCGGTACGATCGCCGTTCTCCTCGTCACTTGGTCCTTGTTCCCGAAAGTGCCCGACCCCGCACAGGTCCCGCTGGCCGAACTTCTTCTCCTCGGGCTCGGATCGACCGCAGCGGTGGGCCTGCACGCTTCGGCGCAGTGGTGGGGCGCCCGGCGAGTTGGGGTCGTGCTGCGCCCGCGAGCGGGCTGGCGGGATCCGGAAGTGCGAGTCGTCATCCACCGGGCCGTTCCTTCGCTTGTTCAGGCAGGCGCCGCCGCTACCGAGTTGATCGTCCTGCTCCTGCTCGCCGACCGGGTGGCGGGAGGAGTTGTGGCCTTACAGATCGCCCTCAACTTCTACTTCCTGCCCGTGGCGATTGCCGCCACTCCCGTTGCGCTCTCGCTCATCCCGCGGCTGTCGAGGATCGATGCCCACAGCCCTGATTTCCACGACACCCTCGTACGCGGGCTCGTCTTCGCCGGCTTCTTGACCCTGCCGGCGGCCGCCGGCTACGTAGTTCTCGCCGGACCACTCGGGCGGGCCATATCCCTCGGGAACATGAATCATTCGGCAGCCATCGGACTCGTCGTCACGGCCTTGCGCTACCTTGCGCCAGGCTTGATCGGGGAAGCCGCCTTCCTCATCTTGACGTATGCCTCGTACTCGCGGGGCGACACTGCGACCCCCTTGCGCGCCATGGGCGTCCAGTTCATCGTCTGCCTCGGCGTTGCCGCCATCTCGCTGTGGGTGCACGGCTCAGAGGCGCTCGCCGTGTTAGGGGCCGCCTTGTCCGCGGGCACGCTCGCCGGCACCGTCGTCTTGTATGCCATGGTGACACGTCGCCATCGCGGCCAAGAGCGACTGGCGCCACCGCTCGGGCGCGTGGCCCTCGGCGCCGCCCTCATGGTGGGCCCGGCGTGGTTCACCGCAACCTCGCTGTCCCGAGGCGTGAGCGGGCGCCTCGGGACAGAGGTCGCCGCTGTCGCCGCCGTCCTTGTCGGCATTGCTGTCTTCGTTGGCTCGCAACTTCTCTGGCGGTCGCGAGAGCTTCAATGGGTGGCCGCCAGCCTGGGCGTCAGGCTCTCTCGACGGATCGCTCCCGATGACTGACCTCGCCCTTTCGCTGGGAGAAGCCGAGCGCGTCGGGCGGCCGTCCCAAACACCTCGCACGCCCCTTCTCCCCCGCCTCCGGCAACCGGGCGCCCAAGCTCTCACCGTCGGTTGCCTCGCAGTCGCCTTCGGCTGCGGCCTCCTGCTCGTCCGCTCGCCCGTGAAATCGCTCCTCGCACTCGTGGTGGTGGCGATTTCGGTGTCGGTGTACCGCAGGCCCGCCATGGCCGCCTACTTGGTCATCGCCCTGACGCCGCTACTGGCGGGGATCGACCGGGGCAGCGTCATCCCCTTCCTGCGTCCCAACGAGGCAGTCGACCTGCTCGTCGGTGGAGTGCTGTGTGCCCGCGGCGTCGTGCGGCTGCGAACCGGGCGGATACCTCGGCTGCATCTCGACGCCCTCGAGTGGTCGATCGTGGCCATGGCCATCTGCAGCTCGCTCATCCCCCTCATCTGGCTCTACCTACGCGGGATATCTCCCACAAATGACGATCTCCTCTACGCCCTCGTCCTCTGGAAGTACTTCGGCCTCTACCTGCTCGTCCGCTTCAGCATCCGCACGCAGGCAGAGGTGGAGCAGGCGCTCTGGCTCTCGCTCGCCGCCTGCACGCTCGTGTGCGGTGTCGCCGTCCTGCAGTCACTCAACATGCTCGGCATTCCCCACTTGCTCAGTACCTACTACGCCCCCTTCGGAGTGAACGGCGCCCTCACGATCTCGCGGGGCAGCTCGCTGCTGTCGCTGCCCGCGGCCGTCGCCGACCTCGCCATCCTCAACCTGGCCTTCGTGCTCGGCATGCTGAACAGGCACATGGGCAACAAGTGGCTGCTCTTCGCGCTCGGCGGCTTGTTCCTCTTCGGCGTGCTGGCCTCCGGGGAGTTCTCCTCGGTCATCGCCCTCATTGTCGCCGCCTTCGCCATCGGTCTCACCACCGGCATACGCCGTCTCTTGGGTTTCGCCGTTCCGAGCGCGCTG
>DASPSK010000442.1:0-7112 GCA_035623975.1 Acidimicrobiales bacterium
ACGCCGACCTGAGCGTAGAACGAGATCCAGGATTCGACGAGACGCTCGTAGCCGGCCGAGTGGTTGTAGGCGAAGATGGCGGCTCCGAGGCCGGCCGGCTTGTCGAGGTTGCCGCCGTTGGCGCACAAGAAGACGCCGGCCGCTAGCGCGGCGTCGTAGAAGTTCTGAGGGCTCGGCCGGCCCTCACCGTTGGCGACCTCGGCGTACTCGGCCCACGTCGCCGGCAGGAACTGCATCGGCCCTTCGGCGCGCACCCAGCCGCCCCCCGGTGCCTTCATGGCGGGTGTGCCGTCCAAGCCGTCGAGGGGGATTCCGAAGATGGGAGGCAGGAGAGTGCCGTTGGGCGTGACGCGAGCGGCTGCCCCCCAGGTCTGACCGTTGTCGGACTCGACCCTGCCGATGCCGGCGACGTCCTCCCAATCCAGGTGGCAGCTCGGATCGGTCACGCCGAGGACTCTCTGTGCGTGCTCGTAGGCTGCCATGGCGATGGCAGGCACGCCGTCGGCCGGCCCTGCCGGCACCGCAGCGACGCGACCGCGGTGCCTGGGCGGAGGAGCGGCAAAGACGAGCACGCCGGCGGTACCGGATCGACCGGCGGCGAGCGGCCGATATCTCATGGCGGCCGGCCCGGCGGCCAGCCCGTCGGTGCTCGTCCCGGCGGGGCGAACGACCACGACGCGGCCGAGAGCACGACTGGCCGCCGCCGGGCTTCCTGCGGGCAGGAGCGAGCCGGAGACGGTCACTCCGAGGGCCGGCATCAGCAGCCAGAGCCAGCGCCGAGGTGATTCGGCGAAGCGGCCGGCGGCGCCGAATCGACCTGGCTTGCCGTGCCGACCGGCCCCCGTCATCCTCGTGAGGCGAGCGCGGCCGAATTTCCGGGACGGGGATGCCCGCCTCCGACGTCCCGGCAAGCTCGTCGCATGGCAGGCCGCATGGGCGCGCCGGCAGCCGGCGTGCCGAATCGGCCCACCCGAAGTCGAGGGGCCGTCCGGACGCGACCGTTCCAACCCATGCAGGTACCTATCGGCAGAACAACCAGTCCGCATGAGAACAGGACTGGCCTCTCGCTACGAGCTCGCCAGCTCGAGCTCGGACATCACCCGTTGGGCGATAGCAAAGGCGGTGTTGGCTGCCGGGATGCCGGCATACACGGCCGTCTGTAGGAGCGTTTCGCGAAGAAGCTCCGGATCGAGCCCGCCCGCCAAGGCCGCCCGGATGTGCAGCTCGAGCTCATCGCGCCGTCCTGCTCCCGCCAGTACGGCGATGGTGATGAGCCGCCTTGTCTCCACCGGCATCGCGGGGCGCGACCAGACCTCTCCCCAGGCAAAGCGCGTGAGTATCTCCTGGAACGGACGCGTGAGCTCGGTGGCGCTCGCGAACGCCCTCTCCACGTACTCGGGGCCGAGGACTGATCGGCGAGCGGCCAGCCCGCGTTCCATCAGGTCGCCGCAGAGGTGAGTCATGAGGGCGTTCGTGACGGCCTCGGATTGCTCGACGTTGGCGAGGTGGGCGGCGCGGGGAATGACGACGAGTCCGGCGTCACCGATGGCGGCCCGGAGGCTCTCGCCGATGGCGGGGGTGGTGCCGGGGTCGCCGGCTCCGAAGACGAGGAGCGTGGGCGCCTTGATCCTCGCCAGGTCAGGGCGCAGGTCCATCTCGGCGATGGCCTCGCAGCACTTTGCGTAGCCTTCGTCGGAGGTGGCGGCGAGCATGCCGGCGAAGCGCTGGAGAATCTCTGGTCTCGTCGCGCGCAACCCGGGCGTGAACCAGCGCTCGAGGATTGCCTGCGTCAGCGAAGCCGTCCCGGCGGCCCGCACCTGGGCGGCCCGGCTGAGGAACTCCTCGGAAGGCAGCCAGGGCGCCGTGCAGCAGAGCACGAGGCGGTCGACCCGCTCGCCGTGATGCGACGCCAGCCACATGCCCACCATGGCACCCAGGGAGAGGCCGACGACGTTCACGCGCGCGAGGTCGTAGTGGTCGAGGAGGGCGAGGACGTCGGTCCCGAGTGTCTCGATCGACCACGAGCCGTCCGGCGTGGGGGACTTTCCATGGCCCCGGTGGTCGTAGCGCAGCACCCTGAAGCGCTGCGACAGGGCCGGCAGCTGCTCGTCCCACATCTCGAAGCTCGTGCCGAGGGAGTTGGAGAGCAACACGACGGGCGCTCCCGCTGGTCCGGCGAAGCGATGGTGCATGAGCGTCACGACTGGGCGTCCCTTCGGCGGCGGTTCCGGCTCGGCGGCGGTCGCCTTCATCCTCGCGTGCCGGTCCCGGACGCGCCTGCCCTCGACGTAGCAGACGCAGGGCGCCGACGGTTGCCGTCTCGTCTCAGGCGTGGTCAGCCGAGCTCGTCGCGGACGGCCGCGAAGGCATCCGCCGCCCGCTCGAGATCCTCCCGCCTGTGGGCGGCGGACACCTGGGTGCGGATGCGCGCCTTACCGATCGGCACGACCGGGTAGCTGAAGCCGATCACGTAGATCCCTCGGGCCAGCAACCGGTCCGCCATGGTGGAGGCGAGGGCGGCGTCGCCGATCATGACGGGCACGATCGGGTGGTCGCCGGGCAGGATGTCGAAGCCCAGCTGCGTCATTCTTCGGCGGAACCATGACGTGTTCTCTGCCAGGCGAGCACGCAGGTCGTCGCTCGTGGCGAGCAGGTCGAGCACGGCGAGCGACGCCGCCGCCACCGCCGGGGCGAGCGAGTTGGAGAACAGGTAGGGGCGGGATCGCTGGCGGAGCAGGTCGACGATCTCCTGGCGGGCGCTCGTGTAACCGCCGCTGGCTCCGCCGAGCGCCTTTCCGAGCGTGCCGGTGACGATGTCGACCCGGTCCTGCACGCCGTGGAGCTCCGGCGTCCCCCGCCCCGAGGGCCCGACGAAGCCGACGGCATGGGAGTCGTCCACCATCACCATGGCGCCATAGCGGTCGGCCAGCTCGCAGATGTCGGCGAGAGGAGCCACGTAGCCGTCCATCGAGAAGACACCGTCGGTCACCACGAGCCTGCGCCGAGCCGAGGAGGCGGCCTGCAACTGCGCTTCGAGGTCGGCCATATCGCGGTTGCGGTACCGCAGTCGGGTGGCCCGGCAGAGCCGGATCCCGTCGATGATCGACGCGTGGTTGAGCTCGTCGGAGATGACGGCGTCGGCGTCCGAGAGAAGGGTCTCGAAGAGGCCGCCGTTGGCGTCGAAGCACGAGGAGTACAAGATCGTGTCCTCCGTGCGGAGGAAGCCCGAGATCGCCTTCTCCAGCTCCTTGTGCACCGCCTGCGTTCCGCAGATGAAGCGGACGCTTGCGAGCCCGTAGCCCCAGCGGTCGAGGGCCGCCTTGGCCGCTGCCACGACGCGGGGATCGTCCGCCAGGCCGAGGTAGTTGTTGGCGCAGAGGTTGAGCACCTCCGTCTCCGTGCCGGCATCGCCGCCGGCGACGGCGATGTTGGCGGCTTGCGGTGTCTCGATCACCCGCTCGCTCTTGCGCAGCCCCTGAGAGACGATCTCCTCGAGCTCGGCCCGCAGATCTGCCCTCACCGTCTCGAACACGCCCACCTCCTCACCGGTCGGCCCAGGAGAGGACGACCTTGCCGCACTCGGCGGTTCTCACGACATCGAAGGCGGACGTGAACTTCTCGGCGTCGAAACGGTGCGTGATGACCGGGGACACGTCGAGGCCGGTGTTCACGAGCACCGACATCCAGTACCACGTCTCGAACATCTCGCGTCCGTAGATGCCCTTCAGCGTGATCATGTTCGTAACGAGGTGCCCCCAGTCGATTCCGAAGTCCTCGTTCGGCAAGCCGAGCATGGCGATCTTGCCTCCGTGGCACATCGTCGCCAGCATGGAGCGCAGTGCGGCCGCCTTGCCGGACATCTCCAGCCCGACGTCGAAACCCTCCTTCATCCCGAGCTCCTCCATCACCTCCCCCAGCGTCGTGGCGCCGGGGTCCAAGGCGCGGGTGACGCCGATGGACCGGGCGAGCTCGAGGCGGTAGTGGGAGGGATCGGTCACGACGATGTAGCGGGCGCCGGCGTGGCGGACGACGAGCGCCGCCATGATGCCGATCGGGCCTGCTCCGGTGATGAGCACGTCCTCGCCGAGGACGGGGAAGGTCAAGGCGGTGTGCACGGCGTTGCCGAGTGGATCGAAGATGGCCGCCACGTCGAGGTCGATCCTTTCGCTATGGCGCCAGACGTTGCCCGCGGGGATGGCGATGTAATCGGCGAACGCCCCGGCGCGGTTCACTCCCACGCTGGCGGTGCGGGAGCACTGCACGCGCCGCCCCGCCATGCAGTTGCGGCACCGACCGCACACGAGGTGCCCTTCGCCACTCACGATCTCACCGACGGCGAGATCGGTCACGTCTGCGCCGAGCTCGACGATCTCGCCGACGAACTCGTGGCCGATGACGAGAGGCACCGGGACGTTCTGCTGTGCCCAGGTGTCCCAGGCGTAGATGTGCAGATCCGTGCCGCAGATGCCGGTGCGCAGCACCCTGATCAGCACGTCGTCGCGACCGACGGCCGGCTCGGGAACGTCCTCCATCCACAGCCCGGGCTCGGCCCGAGCCTTCACGAGCGCCCTCACTTCGTCGCGTCCCTCATGCGCGGCAATGTAGCGCGGCCCTGCGCCGGTAGCCTCGGCCGTCGCCGAACGTCCGGACGGCAGGGAGGGTTTCTCGATGACGCACATCTCGCAGGCGCCGGGCGCCCCCGACCATACCCACGTCGCCAACAACGGCAAGGCGGAGCTCACCCTCGACGAGCTCGCCGCCATCCAGCCCGGCATGGCCCGCCTCATGGTCGAAGTCGCCGACCGGATGTGGAAGTGCTACCACGCCGGCAGGGCGCGCAACCGCCCGCTCGCCCGCTACGAGCTCTCCGAAGCAGTCAAGATCATGAAGACGGCGGTCGTGGTGCGCCCAAAGTACCGCGATGCGACGCAGAACTTCATCAACGGGGAGATCGCCGCCCTGCGGGCGGTGATCGAGACAGGGGAATGGGACCGCTTCGAAGCGGTGTACGCCGATGTCGTCACGGCGACGAACCGGTATCACGAGGAGTTCGAGAAGGGGTTTCTCGTCTGGCGGGTCCCGGAAGACCCACCGCGGGACCTCGACCTCACACCCCGCGAGTGAGAAAGAGCCGCCTTCGGGTCAGGCCAGCTCGACGGTGGTCGTGAGGGTGATGGCGCGAGAGGACCTGCCCAGCCGGATCTCGTAGATGCCCGGCCGGACGCTCCAACCGCCCGCGGCGGCGTCATAGCGGGCAAAGTCCCTCTCTGTCAGCCTGAACTCCAGGCGGCGGGAGGTGCCGGCCTCGAGGGTGAGCTTCGCAAAGGCTCGCAGCTGCTGCTCGGGCTCATCCGAGCGCCGGTCGATGGCGTGCACGTAGCACTGCACGACCTCTGTTCCGGCCCGCCTGCCCATGTTGGTCACGGTGAGGGCGGCGGACACGAGGGGCGTCCCCCCGAGACCCGGAGGGAGCGGCCCGCCTTGCAGCCGACCGAGCAGGGCCGCCTCGAGGCCTTCGAGGGAAAAGCTCGTGAAGGAGAGGCCCTCCCCGAAGCAGAACCGAGGTTCCACCTGCCTCGTGTCGTAGTAGCGGTACCCGACGAGGAGGCTCTCTCCGTAGGGGGCGTGCCCGTCGCTGCCGGGGTAGAAGCGGAACGCCGGGGTGTCCTCGATGCGTCGAGGGATGGTCATCGGCAATCGGCCACCCGGATCGACGTCGCCCAGGAGCACGTCGGCGACTCCCTCGCCCGCCTGCTCGCCCCCGAACCAGATCTGCGCCAAAGCGACGACGTCGTCCGCCCAGTCCATTGTCACGGGCGAACCGGCGTTCACGAGCACGCAGGTGCGGTTGTTGGCCAGCACCAGGCGGCGCACGAGCTGGTCCTGCAGCCCTGGCAGGTCCATCGACGGTCGGTCGTGCCCCTCTGTCTCCCACTCGGGCGAGGTGCCGACGACGCAGACCACGGCATCGGCTTTCGAGGCGAGCGCCTCGGCCCGGCGGAGGAGCTCGTCGCGCGTCCCCATCGGTGGGATGGCGCCGATGATGAGCCCAGCGAGCGGCAGGCCGGGTTGCCTCACGTACCGGACGACGATGTCGTGGGCGCGGCCTTTCTCGAGCTCGATCGTGCCGAAGGTTTCCCGCGAGCCCATACCGAAGAAATCCGTGCCTCTTTCCAGCTCACCGCGGGCGTCCACGACCGTCGTGCCGTCCACGAACAGCTGGGCGTCGCCCACCTGAGCGAGTGAGAACGTCCAGGCCCCGTCCTCGGGCGGCACGATCGTGGTGCGCGCCTGCACGACCCAGCCCTCGGCGTCCAAGCCTGAGTCGGCCGGAGCGGGGTCGCCGAGCCAGGTGAAGGAGCCGAGTGCGGCCGTGTCGATGTGGCGCACAGTCTCGTCGAAGTCCTCGGTGTCGAAGCCCGTTCCGGCGAAGTACTCCAAGGTGAAGGTTCCCTGCAGGGCAGGGGTGCGCGCCCAGGTGATGCAGCCGGGCTCGTGGGCGACGGTGATGCCGTGCGGGCTGAGGCGGTCGTGCAGGGCCTCGTATACCGACCGCATGGCAACAGGGTTCACGTGTGCGCTGCCTCCCCCCTGGCTGGCGGTGCCGACCGCATTGGGCCCGATGACGGCGAGCAGCTGACCCTCCTCGAGCTGGAACGGCAGGACGGGTCCGTCGTTCTTGAGGAGGACGAAGCTCGCAGCCGCCAGCTGGCGTGCGATTCCCTGGCGCTCTGAGAGCGTCGACGTGGACCTGCGATCTCCTACGGGCCCCTCCCCGAGGGCGCCCGTGCGCTCGGCGAGGGTGAGGAGTCGCCGGACATGGTCGTCGATGGCCGACTCGGGTACCTCGCCCTCCCTCACTGCCCTCGTGAGGTGGTCGCCGTAGTGGACGGGCGGACCGGGCATCTCGAGGTCGAGGCCTGCGAGGGCGGAGCCCACGGTGCTCCGGGTGCCGAACCAGTCGGAGATCGCGACACCGTCAAAGCCCCAGTCGGCCCGCAGCGCCCCCGCCAGCAGGCCTTCGTGCTCGGCCGCGTACGTGCCGTTCACCTTGTTGTAGGCGGCCATCACCGCCCAGGCTCCGGCGTCGTGGACGGCAGCTTCGAAGGGAA
>DASPSK010000458.1:0-4590 GCA_035623975.1 Acidimicrobiales bacterium
GAGCGCCATCGCCCCGGCGGGACCGTCGGGCCCAGCGGGCGAGGAGCTCCCACGCGTACCCTGGCTGCAGCGCCGCAGGCAGGATCTGGCCGCGGCGGTCGCACGCTCGCCCGGCATCGAAACCACCAACACGGTGATCAGCGCCCTCGCCATCATCGGCATCACCGTCTTCATCATCTGGCAGCTCAGGCCTGACCTGCTCTTCAGTCCGGCCATGGACGTCGGGGGCGACAACGGGGGGCACGTGGCGGCGCCCTACTTCATGATCCACGACCTCCTCACCCACGGTCGCCTCACCGGCTGGGACCCGCAGTGGTTCGACGGTTTCCCCCTCTATGTCTTCTACTTCCCCCTGCCCGCATTGCTGGTAGGGGTGTTCAACCTCGTCTTTCCCTACGCCGTCGCCTTCAAACTGGTCACCGTCCTCGGAACCGTGACCCTGCCCGCGTGCGCATGGGCCTTCGGCTGCCTCGCCGGGTTCCGGCGCCCGGTGCCCGTGTTGATGGCGGCGGCGACGCTCCCCTACCTGTTCAATACGTCCTACACCATCGACGGTGGCAACATCGCCTCCACGATGGCGGGCGAATTCTCCTTCAGCCTGGCGATGAGCTTTGGGATGCTCTTCCTCGGTGTCTTCGTCTACGCCCTGCGGGCGGGTCGATATCGCTGGTTGGCCGGCGTCCTCTTCGCCGCCACCGTGCTGTGCCACATCGTGCCGGGCTTCGCGTTTGCCGCCGTGGCGATTCTCTTCGCCCTCTCGACAGGGCGGCTGCGCTCGCTCAGGGTGCTCATCCCCGTGGGCATCGTCGGCGGGTTGCTCGCGGCCTGGTGGCTGCTGCCCTTCGCCGCCGACATCCACTACAGCGCGTCGATGGGTTACAACCGCATCCTCGGCGTCTGGTCCAATCTCATTCCGAGCGCGCCCGCGTGGCTGCGGGACTCGCTCATCGGCACGGTCATCCTCGGAGCGCTCATCGCCTTCGGCCGCCGAGACCGGTTCGCCTCGGTGCTTGCGATCTCCACCGCCGGCTCCGGTTTCGCCTTTGCCTTCCTGCCATCCGGGGCTGTCTACAACGGACGTTGGCTGCCGTTCTGGTTCCTTTTCGCGGCGCTCATCGCCGCCTACGGAATAGCCGAGCTCTTCCGTGGCCTCGCCCTCGTGTACGCCGCTCCATGGGTGACCTCTGTCGGCACCGTCGTCGGCACCGTCTTCTGCCTGGCCGGGGCGGCGCAGGCAGGCGGTCTCATCGGAGCCTTTCCCTACATCGGGCCGGTCGGCAACCAGATCCAGGTGCAGGGCTGGATCAACTGGAATTACACGGGTTTCCAAGGCAAATCCGGCTGGCCGCAGTGGGAGGGGATGATCTCGCTCATGGACAAGGCCGGCGCCAAGTACGGCTGCGGGCGGTTGCAGTACGAGTACATCTCGGAGACGACGGACCCCTTCGGCTCGACCGAGGCGATGATGGCGATCCCCCTGTTCACGAACGGGTGCATGGAGACCACCGACGGCATCTACTTCGAGTCGTCCACGACGACGCCGTTCCACTTCCTCGACGTGAGCGAGGTGTCCCAGGACGGCGAAGCCCCGGATCCCGTCTCGAACCTCAACTATCCGGGCTTCGACCTGCCCGACGGCATCCGCCACCTGCAGTTCATGGGTGTGCGCTACTTCTTCGCCATGTCACCGCCCGTCGAGGCTGCCGCGGCGGCCGATCCCTCGCTCGTCAAGATCGGACAGACGCCGGGCTTTGCCGGCAGCGTCAACGGCCTCCCCGACCCCCATCCCGTCTGGAAGCTGTACCTGATCAAGAACGCGCCGATCGTCTCCGCCCTCTCCTACGAGCCGGTCGTCGAGCCTTCGAGTGCCGGCGCCTGGCTGTCCACCGGCCTCAAATGGTACGAGGAGGAGCAGTACTGGCCTGTGGAGCTCACCCAGTCCGGCCCTGCATCCTGGCCGCACGCCGCCCCCGGCCAGCTCGTGCAGAAGGCGGACGCCGTGCCGTCCAAGAGGACGAGAATCAGCCACGTCACCATGACCGACTCGTCGATCTCCTTCGACGTCTCGAGGGTCGGGACACCCGTCGTCATCAAGATCCCGTACTTCCCCAACTGGCAGGCGACCGGGGCGCAGGGCCCCTACGAGGCCATGCCGAACGTCATGGTCGTCGTCCCGACGTCACATCACGTCACCCTCGCCTACGGCACGACGACCGTCGACTGGATCGGGAAGGGGGCGTCCCTTGCCGGCCTCGCCGGACTCGCCACTCTCGTCTTCCGGCCTCCCGCCGACGTGGGGCCCGACGTCGCCGCCCCGGAGCCGACACCGTTGCCCTCTCGGACCCCGAGCTCCCCCGACCAGGAACCGTCGTTCGTGCCGCCGGTTCCCGCGTGGGATCCCTTCGACGACGATCCGCACGCGCGGGACCGCGACGCAAGCTCGCCTTGACACCTGACAACCAGCCGGCCAGCACCATCCGTCGCTCTGTCGTGTTGCCCGCCCACAACGAGGCGGAGCTGCTCGAAGGCGCCGTCAGCGACCTCGTGAAGGCGATGCGCGACCGGGGGGAGAGCTTCGAGCTCGTCATCGTCGAGAACGGGTCGACCGACGGGACCCGAGGGATCGCCGAGCGCATCTCGGCCAATACCCCTGAAGTTCGCACCGTGAGCCTCCCGCTGGCCGACTACGGAGCCGCCGTCGCCCGGGGCTTCACCGAGACGCGCGGCGACGTCGTCGTGCACTTCGATGTCGACTACGTGGACATGGGGTTTCTCGAGAAGGGCGTCGCCATCGTCGATGCCGGTGTCGCCGGCATCGTCCTCGCGAGCAAACGGCTGCCAGGTGCCAGTGACCGGCGACCCCTCTCGCGGCGCATCCTCACGGCGGGTTTCACCGCCGCCATGCGGCTGCTCCTGCAAGTGCCGGTCTCGGACGCCCACGGGATGAAAGTGCTCTCCCGGGCGCAGACGGCGGAGGCGGCCGCCGCCTGCAAGATGACGGGTGCCCTCTACGACGTCGAGCTCGTGCTGCGGGCTTCCCGGGCCGGCGTGAGGGTGGCTGAGCTCCCCGCCGACGTGCGCGAGATCCGGCCGCCGCGCACGCCCGTGTGGCAGCGGAGCATCGAATCGGCCACCGGGCTGTTGCGCCTGCGGGTGCTCTTGTGGCAGGAGCGGCTGCGGGGACGCTGAGCCCGCCTGTCGGCCGGAGTCGCCGTCACCTGAAGCCAAAACGCCCGCAACCCTAGGTAATCTCGACCAGCGTGCCAGCAGACCTGCCGCCGATTCCTGGGCGATCCCGCGCCGTCTACACGGCCGGGCGCAAGGAGCGGAGGCTCTTCAAGCGCCGCCGCCGGTCCTCTCACGACTCGACGAGCGGCCCAGCGCGCAGGGTCTACAGGGCCCATGGGCGGGGGGCCGGTCGCCGCTGGCCTCGCCGTGTCCTCATCGGCCTCAGCATCCTCATCCCGCTCGTCCTCGTGGCGGGGACCGCCGGGTACGTCTACGTCAAGCTCCGGCTCGACGGCATCCCGAAGGTGGCCGTCCCGGCGCTCACGCCGGAGACGTCCGGCCAACCGATCGACATCCTCCTCATCGGCTCTGACTCGAGGAACCTCTCGTGCGCCAAGACGGCAGCTGGGGTCAAGGCGTTCGGCTCCAGCGCCACGACGACCGGCCAGCGCAGCGACGTCATCATCGTCGTGCGGCTCGTCCCATCCACCGACACGGTGGAGATGCTCTCGATCCCGCGCGACACCTGGGTCCCCATCGCCGGCACGGACGGCTCCGACAAGATCAACGCCGCCTTCAACAACGGCCCGAACCAGCTCGTGCAGACGATCCAGGAGAATTTCGGCATCCCCATCAATCACGTGATGATCGCGAATTTCTGCGGCTTCGAAGGGATGGTGAACTCGCTCGGCGGGATCTGGCTCGACTTCCGCTACCCCGTGGCGGATGCCTACTCCGGTCTCAGCATCAAGACCACCGGCTGCCAGCTCGTGAACGGCACCCAAGCCCTCGCCCTCGTCCGCAGCCGGCACCTCTACTACCTGAAGGACGGTACGTGGAACTACGACGGCATGAGCGACTGGAGCCGCATCCGCCGCCAGCAGGCGTTCTTCCACGCCCTCCTCAACAAGGTCCACGGCGTCTTCCCGAACGTCTTCGCCCTCAACTCCTTCCTCGGCGCCACGGTGTCGGACCTGACCGTGGACTCCTCGCTGAGCGGCGGAGAGCTCCTCTCGCTTGGGCTCAAGTACCACTCGCTCAGCGAGTCCAACCTCATCACGAGCGTTCTGCCGACCTACTCAGAGGTCATCGACGGCCAGGACGCCCTGCTCGCTGCGCAGCCGTACGCCGACAAGCTGATCCACCAGTTCCTCTCCGTCGGCACCTCGACGAGCTCGGCAAAGCCAGCCGGCTCGAAGCCGAGCCGCACGTCACCCAGCACGACGACGGGCTCGACGGTGCCGGCGTACGAGGTCGTGACCGACACGCCGCAGTCGAATCCGGAGCCCTGGAACCCCGTCCCGTGCTGAGAGAACCGGAGTGCCGGCAGGCCCGCTGATACTGGGCCCGTCATCTGGAATC
>DASPSK010000009.1:0-7437 GCA_035623975.1 Acidimicrobiales bacterium
CTCTTGCAGGAGGTACTCGACCCGCTCCTGCTGCTCGCGATGGGTGCCCACTCCCTGCACGACGAGCGGTTCCTTCAGGATCGTCCCGACCCTCATGCGAGGGTCGAGTGAGGCGTACGGGTCCTGGAACATGAGTTGGAGGTCGCGGCGCCGGCGCCGGAGGGCGCGGCCCCGCAGACCGGTGATGTCCTCACCCCGATAACGGATGTGGCCGCTGTCGGCCCGCTCCAGCTCGACGACGAGACGCCCGATGGTCGTCTTCCCGCACCCGGACTCGCCGACGAGTCCGAGGGTCTCACCCTCGCGGACCGAGAAGGAGACGTCCGAGACGGCCTTCACCGTCCCGATCTTGCGCTGCGCGATCGCTCCCGCCGTCACCGGGAACTCCTTTACGAGGTGCTCAACCTCGAGAATGGCGCCGCGCTCGGCGAGCTCGGCCACGCGGGCGTCGGCGCGCTGAAGAGCGGCTTCCCGCTCCTCGACCGTCGTGACGGCAGCTCCCCCCCGGCCATGCCCGTCCCCGACGGGGTGGAAGCAGGCAAAGAGATGCGTCGGGTCCTCCGCCGTCGGGACGAGCGGCGGCTCCTCCTGCCGGCACTGCTCGGTCGTGTTCGGGCATCGCGGGCCGAACTGGCAGTTCGTGGCCTTCTTGGCGAGGTCGGGGGGCAAGCCCGGGATGTTGTAGAGACGCTGCGTGGAGTCCTGCTCGATTCTCGGGATGGACTGGAGGAGGGCAGACGCGTAGGGGTGGCGCATGTGGTAGTAGAGCTCGTTCGTCTCGGCGCTCTCCACGATCTTCCCGGCGTACATCACCATGACCCGGTTGGTGCGGCCGGCGATCACGCCCAAGTCGTGAGTGATGAGGATGACCGCCATGTCGAGGCGCTGGCGAAGGTCGTCGATGAGGTTGAGGATCTGCGCTTGGATGGTGACGTCGAGGGCGGTCGTCGGTTCGTCGGCGATCAACAGCTTTGGTTCGCATGACAGCGCCATGGCGATCATGACGCGCTGGCGCAGCCCGCCGGAGAGCTGGTGCGGGTAGTAACCGAGGCGCTCGGCGGGACGTGGCATGCCCACCAGCGTCAGCACCTCGAGCGCCCGCTCCATAGCCCCGGCCCTCGAGACGTGGCGGTGAAGCCGGACGGCCTCGGAGATCTGCTTTCCCACCGTCATCGTCGGGTTGAGCGATGTCATCGGGTCCTGGAAGATCATGGCGACCTCGTTGCCGCGGACCGCCTGCATCTGCTTCTCGGAGTAGGGGACTATGTCGCGGTCGTTGACGCGGATACTTCCCCGGGCGATGTGGCCCACGGCCGGGAGCAGCTTCATGATCGAGAGTCCGAGAGTGCTCTTCCCGCACCCCGACTCGCCGACGATCCCGAGGCACTCCCCTTCCGCGACGGTGAAACTGACCCCGTCGACCGCGCCCACGTTGGCGGTCCGCAGATGGAATTCCGTGCGGAGGTCCTCCACCTCGAGAACGTTGGCCACGTGACCACCCCTTCGTGATCGACCTGAGTCGGCGTTGGTCATGCGCGGGTTCCTGGTCGCCCGCCGCGTGTCGCGCTATCGTAGCGGCCCATGCCACAACCACCCAGCCTCAGCCCAGAGCAGCGCCAAGCAGCTCTCCAGAAGGCCGCGGCCGTGCGCCGTCAACGGGCCGAGCTCAAAGACCACCTCAAGGCCGGCCGTATCACTCTGAAGGAGCTGCTCCAACGGGCAGACTCCGACGAGACGGTCGGCAAGATGAAGGTGCTGGCTGCCCTCGAGGCACTCCCCGGCACCGGCAAGGTCAAGGCTCGCCGATTGATGGACACCGTCGGAATCAGTGAGGGTCGGCGCCTCCAGGGACTCGGAGCCAAGCAGCGCGAGACGCTGCTCGAGGCTGCAGAGCGCTCCTGAGCACCTGACCCACCCGAGCCCCTCCACACGGCCCTGCTCGTCGTCGTCTTCGGCCCCGGTGGGGTCGGGAAGGGCACCATCATCAAACAGCTGCTCGACCGGGACGACCGGCTCAGGCTCAGCCGCTCCTGGACGACGCGTGCCCGCCGTCGGGGCGAGCCGCCCGACGCCTACCACTTCGTCGACCGCGCCACCTTCGAGGCGAACATCGCCGCCGGGGGGTTCCTGGAATGGGCGCAGGTTCTCGACGACCTCTACGGCACGCCCATGCCTGAGGTGGCCGAAGACGGCGACGTCGTCCTCGAGATCGATGTCCAAGGTGCTCGCCAGGTGCTGGCCGCCCGGCCCGATGCGGTTGCCGTCCTCGTGCTGGCGCCTTCGATCGAGGCCCAGACCGAGCGGCTGCGTCGCAGGGGCGACCCCGAGGAGCACGTCCAGCGCCGGGTCGCCCTCGGTCGCTCCGAGGAACGTGACGGCCGCCTCATCGCCCACCATGTCATCGTCAACGACGACCTCGAGCAAAGCGTCGGCCAGCTCCTGGCTATCATTGAGGACGCACGCCATGGCGGTGTGTCGCGCCCTTAGGCGCGTAGGCCGCTCCCGGGTGCGCCGAGTCGCCTGCTGATTTCTGACAACCTGCCTTGAAGGAGCCTGATGGCCGAGCCGCGCAGCACGATGATCGATCCACCCATTGAGACGCTTCTTGACGCCGTCGACTCGAAGTTCACGCTCGTGACGCTCGCCGCCAAGCGGGGCCGACAGGTGAACGCGTACTTCAGCCAGCTCGGCGAGGGCCTCGGAGCCATCGTGCCCCCGCAAGTCGCCTCCATCGCGCGAAAGCCCTTGTCCATCGCCTTGGAGGAGATCGCCGCCGGCAAGGTCCGGGCCGAGTTCTCGACGCATCGGGACGATTCCGCCGGGGCGGACGAGGGCGCCGGGGAGGCGGAGATCGTCGCCGAGCTCGGTGACAGCTCCGACGACGGTGACCGCGCCGGCTGAGTCCGCTGCTCCAGGGCACGACGACGATCGGGCGCTCTCCGGCACCCACGTGGTGCTCGGCGTGAGCGGCGGCATCGCTGCCTACAAATCCATTGAGGTCTGCCGCCGCCTCGTCGACCTGGGCGCCTACGTCGCCCCCGTGCTGACGGAGGGGGCGCTGCGCTTCGTGGGTGAGGCGACGTTCTCCGCCCTCGGGTCCGAGCGGGCGCACACCTCGCTGTTCGAGGATCTCGATCCGATCCCGCATACGCGGCTCGGCCAGCTGGCCGATCTCGTCGTCGTGGCGCCGGCGGGCGCCCGCGTCATCGGGTCCTACGCCGCGGGCATCCCGACCGACTTGCTGATCGCCACGCTGCTTGCCACGCGGGCACCGGTGCTCGTGTGCCCGGCGATGCACACCGAGATGTGGGAGCACCCGGCCGTGCAGGAGAACCTGCAGGCTCTCCGGCGCCGGGGCGTGCACGTGCTCGAGCCCGCCGTTGGTCGCCTGGCCGGCGGCGATGTGGGCGCCGGCCGCCTCGCCGAGCCGTCCGCCATCGTGGCCGAGGCCGTGCGCCTGCTGTCGGAGCCGCAGGCGGGACGCGGCGATGGGCACAAGGATCTCGCCGGGCGGCGGGTGCTCGTGACCGCCGGCGGCACGCGGGAGCCGATCGACCCGGTGCGATACATCGCCAACCGCTCCTCGGGCAAACAGGGCTACGCCTTGGCCGAAGCCGCCCTCGCCCGCGGGGCGGAGGTGACCCTTGTCACGACCGTCCAGCTGCCGGCGCCCGTTGGCGCTGAAGTGGTGGAGGTGGAGACGGCGGCCGAGATGGCCGAAGCCGTCCTCACGCGGGCCAAGGACCAGGATGTCATCGTGATGGCTGCCGCCGTGGCCGACTTTCGCCCCATGACCCGGGCGGCCTCGAAGCTGCGAAAGGATGCCGGCGTGCCCGAGATCGTCCTCGAGCCCACGCTCGACATCCTCGCCGAGCTCGGCCGGCTCCGGCAGCCCGGCCAGGTCCTCGTGGGCTTCGCCGCCGAGACGGAGTCCGTCGTCGAGCGCGCGGCCGAAAAGCTCGCCCGCAAGGGCGTCGACCTCGTGGTGGCGAACGACATCGGGGCGGCCGGTGTGGGTTTCTCGCACGACACGAACGCCGTCTCCATCGTCGGGGCGGACACGAGGACGGACGTGCCCCTCACCTCGAAGCGCTCCGTGGCCATGGCCGTCCTCGACGCCGCCCTCGCCCGGATGGTGCGGCTCGGCGGCGCAGTGGATCCAATGTTGACGGATGAGGGAGCACGCGAGTGAGCCAGTATCACTTCACCTCGGAGTCGGTGACGGAGGGCCATCCGGACAAGATGGCCGACCAGATTTCTGACGCCGTGCTGGACGCCATCCTGGCGGAGGATCCGGCGGGACGAGTCGCCTGCGAGACCCTCCTCACCACGGGGCTCGTCGTCGTGGCGGGCGAGATCACGACGACGGCCTACGTCGACGTCGCCCGTCTCGTGCGCCAGACGGTCCTGGCGATCGGTTACGACCGCGAGGAGCTGTGCTTCGACGGGAACGCCTGTGGCGTCCTCGTGTCGATCGACGAGCAGTCCCCGGACATCAGCCAGGGCGTGTCGAGAGCGCTCGAGCGGCGCTCCGGCATCGACGGCGAGGACGTCCTCAGCGCCCAGGGCGCCGGCGACCAGGGGATGATGTTCGGCTTCGCCTGCGATGAGACCCCGGACCTGATGCCCCTTCCCATCTGGCTGGCTCACCGGCTCGCCCGACGGCTCGCCGAGGTCCGCAAGGAGGCGACGCTGCCCTACCTCGGCCCTGACGGCAAGACGCAGGTGACGGTGCTCTACGAGAACGGCCGACCCGTCAAGCTCACGACCCTGCTCATCTCCACCCAGCACACGAAGGACGTCGACGTGAACGAGCAGCTGCCCGAGGAGCTGCGCAAGCACGTCATCGAACCCCTCCTGCCGACCTCGCTCGACACCACGGACTTCCAGCTGCTCGTCAACCCGACGGGTCGCTTCGAAATCGGAGGCCCCCGAGCGGACACCGGGCTCACGGGCCGCAAGATCATCGTCGACACCTACGGCGGCGCCGCTCGCCACGGAGGGGGCGCCTTTTCGGGCAAGGATCCGTCCAAAGTGGACCGCTCGGGCGCCTACGCCGCCCGCTGGGTCGCCAAACACGTCGTCGCCGCCGGGGCAGCCCGCCGCTGCGAGATCCAGGTCGCCTACGCCATCGGGGTCGCCCACCCGCTCTCGGTCATGGTCGACACCTTCGGGAGCGAGACGGTCGACCCGGGCAAGATCGAGGCGGCCATCAGAGAGCTCTTCGACCTCCGGCCGGCGGCCATCATCCGCGATCTCGACCTGCGGCGGCCGATCTACAGGCACACGGCCGCCTACGGGCACTTCGGCCGAACCGACGCCGGCCCCTGGGAGGCGACGCCAAGGGTGGACGACCTCCGCCGGGCGCTCGGCCTCTAGCTTCTCCCAGAACGACCCAGGTCCTCGTTCCCGCCTCGGCCCATGTGCCCGCCCGCCCGCAACGGGCGGCCCGCGATGCCTGAGCTGCCCAACGCCGTCGAAGTGCTGCCCGATGTGAGCGGCATCGACCGGTCCTTCCACTACCTCGTGCCGGCGTCCCTGGCGTCGGAGGTCGGCGTAGGCACCATCGTCCGCGTCATGCTCCACGGCCGCCGCGTGCGCGGCTACGTCGTCGCCGTCGGGACACCGGTGCCGGCCGGAGTCGCCCCGCAGGAGATCATCCAGGTCGTCTCCCTCGGCCCACCCGCCGACGTCGTCGAGCTGTGCCGCTGGGCGTCGTGGCGCTATGCCGGGCGGCTGCGCCCCTTCCTGCAGGCGGCCGCGCCGCCGGCGGTCGTGAGGAGCCTCCCGCCGGCTTGCGCGGGCGCCGCCGGCGCCACGGGCGGCGCCGTCCGCTCGCCCTCAGCCGCCGGCTCGGCGGCGGCGGCCTGGCTGGCACCGGCGGTGGCGAAAGCCCTCGCCGCCGGGGACGCCGTCCTCCGTCTGCCGCCGGCGGTCGAGCGGCTCCCGGTCGTCCTCGAGATCCTGCAGGCGACGCGGCACCGGCCGGGCGACCCGCTCATCCTCGTCGAGTCGCACGCCGATGCCGGCACGCTCGCCCGCCGCCTGGCCCACTCCGGCTGGGAGGTCGCGCCCTACCCGGAGCAGTGGGCGACCGCGGCCGCCGGCGGCGGCGTCGTGATCGGCACTCGCAACGTCTCCCTCGCGCCGGGAGCGCGCTCGGTGATCGTCGTGCTGGACGCCCACAGCGAGTCCTACCGCTCGGAGCGCGTGCCGACCTTCGATGCCCGCACGCTCGCGGCCGAGCGCGCTCGCCGGGAGGGAGCGCCTGTCGTCTTCGTAAGCCCATGCCCGAGCCTGGAGCTGCTCGACGGCCGGGCGCTCGTCACGATCGAACGATCAACCGAGCGCAGCGGCTGGCCGGCAGTCACGGTGCTCGACGCCCGGGAGGAGGACCCGAGGGAGGGGGGCTACCCCTCCCGGCTCGTCTCCCTCTTGCGCGCCGAGGTGTCGGCCGGTGCCACGCCGGATCGACCCGTAGTGCTGGTCCTCAACCGCAAAGGCCGTGCCCGGCTGCTCTCGTGCGCCGCCTGCCGCACGATCGGGCGCTGCGAGCGCTGCGGGGCCGCCCTCGTCCAGCTGGTGCGGTCGCCGCCGGGCACGATGGGCACGCTCACGTGCCCGAGCTGCGGAGCAGAGTCAGCAGCCCTCTGCTCGGCCTGCGGGTCGGCCCGCCTGCGCATACTCCGGCCGGGCGTGAGCCTCGCCCGCGAGCAGCTGGCCACCTTGCTCGGCGTCGAGGTCGCCGAGATAGGCGCCGGCGGCTCGCCGCCGCGGGCCCCGGTCGTCGTCGGCACCGAGGCGGTGCTGCACGGGGTGAGGTCGGCGGCGATGGTGGGGTTTCTCGATCTCGACCACGAGCTGCTGGCCCCCCGCTTTCGGGCGGCTGAGCAGACCCTTGTGCTCCTGGCGCGAGCGGGACGCCTGGCCGGGGGCCGCCAGGGTGGCGGGCGCGTCGTCATCCGCACCTCGATGCCGGACCACGAGGTCGTGCGCGCGGCGCAGGCGGGGACGCCAGAGCTCGTCGCCGAGGCGGAGGCCGGGCGGCGCCTCCTCCTGCGCCTGCCCCCGACGACGGCGCTGGCGGCGGTGGGCGGGGCGGGCGCCGCCGGCGTCGTAGGCCGGCTGGAGGGCGTCGAGGTCTCCCCGCGGCCAAACGGTGGCTACCTCGTGCGGGCGGAGAGCTCGGCCGCCCTCGCCGACGCCTTTGCCCACCTCGTGGCGCGTGCGCCCGGCGGATGGGCAGGTGTCGACGCCCGCGTGGAGATCGACCCGTTGGGGGTATAGAGGCCGCCCCGTGGTGCGTCCTGAAAGCTGGACCAGACCAGCGGGTGCAAGTCCCGTCCGGGTAATCACCGGAGAGCCCGGTAGCAGGCCCCGGTTCGTCGCCGAGAGGCGGCGGGCTGAGCGGGGCGTCAAGAGCCTCTTCGGAGGGAG
>DASPSK010000011.1:0-9971 GCA_035623975.1 Acidimicrobiales bacterium
CTCCCTCCGAAGAGGCTCTTGACGCCCCGCTCAGCCCGCCGCCTCTCGGCGACGAACCGGGGCCTGCTACCGGGCTCTCCGGTGATTACCCGGACGGGACTTGCACCCGCTGGTCTGGTCCAGCTTTCAGGACGCACCACGCAGGTGACGCTACAGGCCGGCCTGTAGGCCGCGAGGGCGCCGCGCTGGCGATCCTTAGAGGGTGGCGTCCGCTGCGGGCACCGGCTGGGGAGGAGGCGGGCCGACGTAGCGGGAGCTCGGTCGGATGATGCGGTTGTCAGTGGCCTGCTCGAGGAGATGGGCACACCAGCCAACCGCCCGGCTGACGGCGAAGGTGGGTGTGAACAGCTCGCGGGGCAGGCCGCAGAGCTCCATGACGACACCGGCGTAGAACTCGACGTTGGTGTAGAGCCGGCGTCCGGGCTTCATCTCGTCGAGCACGCGTACCACTGTCTGCTCGACCTGCTCGGCGAAGTCAACGAGGGGCCCACCGAGCTCCTCGGCCGTCTCCCTCATCAACTCCGAGCGGGGATCGAGCGTCTTGTAGACGCGGTGCCCGAAGCCCATGATCCTGTCGCCCCGCTCAACCGCCTCCCGGATGAAGGCGTCGGTGCGATCGGGCGTCCCGATGCCGTCGAGCGTGTCAAGCGCCCTGCTGGGGGCCCCGCCGTGCAGCGGCCCGGAGAGGGCGCCGATACCCGCCACGACGGCGGCCGCAACGTCAGCCCCCGTCGAGGTCACGACGCGAGCCGTGAACGTGGAGGCGTTCAACCCGTGGTCGATCGTCGACACGAGGTAACGCTCTATGGCGCGGGCATGTCGCGGATCGGGCTCCTCGCCGAAGAGCATGTAGAGGTAGTTGGCCGCGTATCCGAGCTCGTCATTCGGTTCGAGGATTCTCTTGCCGCGGCCGGTGCGCCAGAGGGCGGCCACGAGCGTGGGCACGGCCGCGCAGACCCGCATGGCATCGGCGCGCGCCTCCGACGGCGCGAGGTCATGGGTCGGCCGGAAACCCTCCGCCGTCCCGAGCAGCGAGACCGCCGTCCGCAGCTGGTCGAGCAGAGGGGCGCCGCTCGACGCCGCCACGAGCTGAGGCAGCAGCTCGCTCACCGGTTCGGGCAGCCGCCGCAGGGGCCTCACCTCGGCGGCGAAACGGGCCGACTCCTCCGCCACGGGCAGCTCGCCGTCGAAGAGCAGCCGCCAGACGTCCTCGAAGCTGCGCCTGGTGGCGAGGTCGATCGCCGAGTACTGGCGGTAGTGGTAGAAGCCTTCCAGGCCCCTGACCGACCCGAGGGAGGTCTCCGCCGCCACGACTCCTTCGAGTCCGCGAGGGACGTCGGTGAAGACGCCGTCGACCGGCCGCAGCTGGGCCACCCGCACGAGGTCCCGGATGGACACGATGCCCCGGACGGCGTCACCGTCCACGACGGGGATGTGGCGGTACCCATGGGAGGCGAGACTCCGCCAGGCGTCGACGACCTCCACGTCCGGCCCGACCGAGTCCGGTTCCGGCGTCATCCAGTCGCCCACCA
Source organism: Acidimicrobiales bacterium (assembly GCA_035623975.1). GTDB lineage: Bacteria > Actinomycetota > Acidimicrobiia > Acidimicrobiales > Bog-793 > JAKACA01. The sequence continues at coordinate 1,533 of DASPSK010000011.1, forward strand.
CGGCCCCGCTCGGCCTGGCCCCGGCGGCGGCCGCCCGGACAAGATCCCGCTCTGTGAGGATACCGACGAGGCGGTCGCCGTCGAGGACGAGTACAGAGCCCACCCCACTCTCGCTCATGCGGTCCGCCGCCTGCCCGAGCGTCTCGTCTGCGCAGGCGCTCACTGGGGGGCTCGTCATGAGGTCGGCCACCGTCTTGGCGGACGGCGGCAAGGGACGCCGCAAGCTCGGTGCCTGATGTGAGTGCTCCATAGGGGCGATCATGGACTCCGGCTCCTATGTTGTCAACGTTGATCGCATCAATGTATGATCCGGCATGACGACGGGTCGGGGACCCGGGCCTCCAGCCGGCTGGCTGTCGGCCGCCGAAGCCGCCCGGCGGCTCGGCATCAAGCGAGAGACCCTCTACGCCTACGTCTCCCGGGGCATGCTCACGAGACAGCGGGAAGTGGGCGGGCGCCAGAGCTGCTTCGATCCGGCGGAGGTCGCCCGCTTGGCCGAGCGGGCGCGCTCGGGGGGTCGCGCCGGCAGGCTCGACATCGTCGTCGACTCGGCCCTCACGCGCCTCGATCCGGCTGGGAAGCTCTGGTACCGAGGCTGGAACGCCGAGGCGGCCTGCGAGGCGGCCAGCTTCGAAGAGGTGGCGGAGTGGCTGTGGACGGGCGGCCCGGAGGAGGGCGCCGTCGCCGGTCGTGCCGGCATCGCCACTGACTCGACGCCCGTCGCGCTGGCGTCGGTGCCGGCGTCGGCACCGGTGCCCGTGCCCTTTGAGGCGCCCGAGGGCATCTTGGCCGTCGCTCGTCGGGCGACGGGTGCCCTGGCTGCGTCCGCCCGGCCGATCGATCGGCTCCGCGTGGCGCTGCCGGCGGCGGCGACGGCCGATCCGCTCCGCTTCGATCGCCGGCCCGACGCCGTTGCCGCCGCCGGCAGGCGCATCATCGCCATGCTGGTCGACACGCTTACGCCCCCTCGGCCGGGCCCCTCGGCCCCTGACTCGCCGGAGGGCTCCCGTGGCCCGCTCGAAGAGCCGGTTCCTTCGATCGCCGCCCGTCTCTGGTCAGGGTTGTGCAACGAGACCGGCACCGCTCAGCAGGTTGCCGTCCTCGATGCGGCGCTCATCCTGCTCGCCGACCACGAGATGGCCAGCTCCACGTTGGCCGCCCGCGTGGCCGCCTCGACGTGGGCCGACCCGTATCTCGTCGTCACCGCCGGCCTCGCCGCCCTCGGAGGACCGCTCCACGGCAGCGTCGGCGACCGCTTGGTCCCGATGCTCCACGACGCCGTCGAGCGCGGCGCGGCCGAGGCAATCGCCGGGAGGTGGCGTTTGGGGGAGAAGGTGGGGGGTTTCGGGCATTTGGTCTACACAGACCGGGATCCGCGCGCCGCCGCCCTCTGGCCACGTCTGCGAGATGCCTGGCCGGGCAACGCAGTCATCGAGGCGACGGCAGCGGTCATGGCTGCCGTCACCGCTCACGGCGACACGTTTCCCAACGCCGACCTCGTACTGGCGGCGCTCGTTGCCAGCGCGGGGATGCTGGAGGGCTCCGCCGAGGTCATCTTCTCCATCGCTCGTACGGCGGGCTGGCTGGCCCACGCCATTGAGGAGTACGAGCACCGGCTGCGCTTCCGTCTGCGAGCCGCCTACGTCGGCCCGCTCCCCGGCCCTAGTGGGCGATGATGATGAAGATGATGAGGACGAGGGCGACGAGACCGAGCACGAGGGCCAGCAGCCAACCCTTGCCGAAGCTGAGGCCCTGACCGCGAGAGCCCTGCGTCTGGTCGCCGAGGAAGCTCTTGCGCCAATCGTCCTCGGACCAGCCGCGGGGCGGTGGTGGGATCGTGTTGCGAAAGACCTCCGGGATGAGGGGATCGTCGTTCCGCTGCACCGGCCTCTCAGGAGGCGTCCCGGCATCGGCGGTCTCTGAGGCGGGCGAGCCCTCCGCCCGCTCGGGGACGTCCTTCGGTGGCAGCTCGCCGGTCACGACCTCCAGTATGACCCCTGGCCTGGGGGGACCGGGAACCGTGCGAGTGTGGCATCGCTCCGTTCTCGTCCTGCCAGAGCTGTCACGCTCCCTGGGCTGAGCTGGGTAGATAGGTTCTGACGGCGTTCTCGACCTACTCTGCCGAGAACACGTTGCAGTTTCGTCGGGCCGTCTCGTCGGCCGGTTGGGAGGGGAAGCCCGTGGAGTTCGGTTTCTGGGCAATGGCGACGGAGCAGCCAGACGTTCTTGCCGTCGTCGAGCCGGACGGTACCGAGATCACCGCCGGCGAGATGCTGGCGCGGTGTAACCAGCTCGTGCACGGCTTGCGGGAGCTTGGCCTCGCTCACGGCGACGCCGTGGCGACGGTGCTGCCGAATTGCGCCGACTTCTATGCCGTCTACCTCGCCTGCACCCAGGCAGGCTGGTACCTCGTTCCCATCAACAACCACCTCGTCGGCCCGGAGATCGCCTACATCCTCGAGAACTCCGAGGCGAAAGCCCTCATCGCCCACGAGCGCTTCGCCGACATGTCACTGACCGCCGCCAAGGAAGCCAGGCTCGATCTGCAACGGTGCTTCGCCGTCGGACAGATTCCTGGGTTCGCCAGCTTCGACGAACTGCTCGCCGGCGAGAGCACAGAACCGCCGCCGGACCGAATGGCCGGCGCCGTCATGAACTACACCTCCGGCACGACGGGGCGTCCGAAAGGCATCCGGCGTGCGCTCAACCCCATCACGCCCGAGCAGGCGGGACTGGGTTTCGGTGGCATCCTCATGCTCTTCGGCATCCAGCCGCGCGACGACAACGTCCACCTCGTCGGCTCACCCCTCTACCACACCGCCGTGCTCGTGTTCTCGGGGGCGGCCCTCCACTTCGGGCACACCGTCGTCCTCATGGACAAGTGGACGCCTGAGGGCATGCTCGAGCGCATCGAGAAGTACAAGGTCACGCACAGCCATCTCGTGCCGACGCAGTTTCGGCGGATGCTCGCCCTGCCGGAGGAGCAACGAAACTCCTACGACCTCTCCTCCATGCGCCACATGATCCACGCGGCGGCTCCCTGTCCCATCGACGTCAAACGACGGATGATCGCCTGGTGGGGCCCGGTTGTCGACGAGTACTACGCCGCCAGCGAGGGCGGCGGCACGGTCGTCAGCTCCGAGGAGTGGCTGAAACGACCCGGCACCGTCGGGAAGGCATGGCCGATCTCGGAGGTCTCGATCCTCGACGAAGAGGGCAAAGCGGTCGGGGCCGGCCAGATCGGGACCGTGTACATGTCCATGCCGGGGGCGGAATTCGAGTACCACAAGGACCCCGAGAAGACGGCCGCCAACCGGGTCGGCAGGTACTTCACCGTCGGCGACCTCGGCTATCTCGACGAGGACGGCTACCTGTTTCTCTGCGACCGGAAGATCGACATGATCATCTGGGGTGGCACGAACATCTACCCGGCCGAGATCGAGGGCGAGCTCGTCTCCCACCCCAAGGTCATCGACGCCGCCGTATTCGGCATTCCTGATGAGGAGTGGGGCGAGACCATCAAAGCGGTCGTCGAGCCAGTGGACGACGTCGAACCGAGCCCGGGGCCTGAGCTCGAGGCGGAGCTGATCGCCTACCTGAGCGAGCGGCTGGCCAAATTCAAGGTGCCAAAGTCGATCGACTTCGTAGCAGAGCTCCCTCGCGACCCGAACGGGAAGCTGCTGAAGCGCCGGCTCCGCGACCCTTACTGGGAAGGACACGAGCGGTCCATCTGAGGCTCTCCCCGGCGGGTGGCAGGTGGCGCGTTGCGCGTTGCGCGTTGCGGGATGCGGGACTTGCGATCCCCTCCGCGGGGACCTGTTGCCCAGGGTGAGCAAAGTCGGGCTCTCCGGTCGCGCTGGGCGCGCAGAACCCTCCGGGGACGGCACTTTGGCCGAACCTGTTGCCCAGGGTGAGCAAAGTCGGGCTCTCCGGTCGCGCCGGGCACGCAGAACCCTCCGGGGACCAGCACTCAGGCCGAACCTGTTGCCTAAGGTGAGCAAAGTCGGGCTCTCCGGTCGCGCCGGGCACGCAGAACGCTCCGGGGACGGCTCCATGGTCGGACGGGTGCGCCCAGCCCCTCGGCCGGAGCGGCTCAGAACAACGCAGGCTGCTCGGCCCGCTCCTCGTCCTCGGGGGTCCCGCCGGCCGTCGTGCGCTCGGCCGGGCGCAGCAACGTCGCCATCCGGCCCTTCCTCCGCCAGCGCGGTGTGACGAGGGACGGGTCGAACGAGCGGACCTTCTCCACTCGTCCCGCCGCCGGCTGGCTCTCGCCGCCTGCATCGTCCGGCGATCCGACGACCTGCGGCGCAGGTCGCCTCGAAGGAGGAGGCCCATCCACAAGGGCAACCTCCACCCAGGTGGCGCCATTGCTCGTGTTGGTCACGTGAGCCCGGAACCGCCAGTGCCGTCCCCGCGCCGTGTGGCCGGCGACCCGGACGACGTCACCGGCTGCCAGCCCGTTCCAGAACTCCTGACGCACGAACCGCTGCAGTGACCTGGCGGCCTCGCTCTTTGCCATCGCGACCGACCGCCTGGGCGCCAAGCCAAGTCGCCCCGACCCCGCAGGCGGCGGCACGGTGCCGACGGCGCGTGCCGAGGCCACCTCCGGCGAGGGAAACACCTGTGCGACGTAATCCGAACGAGTCCTGCGAGCCATCTCCATCAACCCTAGGCGGCGGCTGTGTCAGGACTCGGGATGCTCGGTCATCGCCGCTTGAACTCGGCCGGGCGCTTCTCCGCGAAGGCACGGGCGCCCTCCTTGGCGTCCTCGGTGCCGAAGATGGGCTGGCCGATCTCGAGCTCGAGTCTAAGCGCCTCGTCCTCGGGCAGGCCGTCAGCCGCCCGGACCGAGCGCTTGATCGCCTCGACGGCGAGCGGGCCGTTGGCGGCGACGAGGGCGGCGATCTCGAGCGCCTTGTCCAGGGCGGTTCCGTCGGCCACGACGTAGCCGATCAACCCGATTCTCAAGGCCTCTTCGGCGCTCACGGGCCGGGCCGTCAGCAGCAGATCCATTGCGACCGTGAACGGGATCTGGCGAGCGAGCCGCACCGTTGAGCCGCCGAGCGGGAAGAGCCCGCGGCGGGCCTCGAAGATCCCCATCGTGGAGCTCTCGCCCGCCACGCGGATATCGGTCGCCTGCAGCAGCTCCGTGCCGCCGGCGACGGCGTAGCCCTCTATGGCGCAGATGAGGGGTTTCTTGAGGTGATAGTGACGAAGGAGCGCTTTCCAGTGCAGCTCCGGATCGCTGCGGTAGCGGTCCTGGTACGGGTTGGCGCTCGGGTCGGCGAAGGCCTTCAGGTCCATGCCGGTACAAAACGTGCCCCCCGCCCCCGTCAAGATGGCGCAACGGACGTCGTCGTCCTCGTCGATCTCGCGCCAGGCGTCCGCCATGCCGACGAGCATCGCCGGGCTGAGGGCGTTCTTCGCCTCGGGCCGGTTCAGCGTCACGACGACGACGTCCCCGTCGATCCCGTGCCGCTCGACGATGCAGTGCTCGGTTCCGGTGGCCCGCGTGCCGGCGGTCCTCATCAGAGCCGCTCGAGGATGGTCCCGGTCGACAGGGCGCCGCCGCAGCACATGAGCACGCAACCGATGCTGGCGTCGCGCCGCTCGAGCTCGTGCAGGAGCGTCGTGATCAACCGGCTACCGGTGGAGCCGACCGGATGCCCGAGGGCGATGGCACCACCGTTCACGTTCACCCTGTCCATGTCCGGCTTGTGCACGCTCGCCCAGGAGAGAACGACGGAGGCGAAGGCTTCGTTGACCTCGAACAGCTCGATGTCAGCCACGCTCATGCCCGTCTTGTCGAGCAAAGCGGCCATGGCGCCGACCGGCCCGTCGAGGTGGTACCAAGGGTCGGATCCGATGAGAACTTGAGCGAGGATCTTGGCGCGGGGGCGGAGGCCGTCGGCCTTCGCCCGCTCCTCCGACATCCATAGGACGGCGGCCGCTCCATCCGATATCTGAGAGGAGTTCCCGGCCGTGTGGATGCCACCTTCGAGCACCGGTTTCAACGCCGCCAGCCCTTCGGCTGTCGTCGGGCGCAGCCCTTGGTCCCGCGTCACGAGCCGGACTTCGCCGGTCGGGCCTTCTGGCCCGACGACGGGGGCCTCGATGGCGATGACCTCCCGCTCGAACCGCCCCTCCTCCAATGCCCTCGCCGCCTTCTGCTGTGATGCCAGCCCAAAAGCGTCAACGTCAGACCGGGTGATGCCGCGCAGCGTGGCGATGCGCTCGGCGGCCGTGAACTGGTCGGGCATGTCATAGGGGAAGCTGGGGGGCCTCGGAGTCCCGGGGGCGTTGTAGACGTTCTCGCCGAGGCCGATGCGGCTCATCGACTCGACCCCGCACGCCAGCCCGACGTCGATGGCGTCCGCGGCGATGAGTCCGGCGATGAAGTGGTTCGCCTGCTGCGATGACCCGCATTGGTTGTCGACCGTGCTCGCGCCGACGCCATAGGGAAGCCCAGCCGTCAGCCAGGCGTTGCGGGCGACGTTGGAAGCCTGCTCGCCCGCCTGGGTCACGCAACCACCTACGACGAGCCCGACCTCGCCCGGGTCGATGCCCGCCCGCTTGATGGTGGCCACTTGCACAGCCCCGAGCAGGTCGGCGGGGTGGAGGCCGGAGAGCAGGCCGTTTCTCTTGCCGATGGGTGATCTGGCTGCCTCGACGATGACGGGCGTCGGCACTGTGGAAGCTCCCTTGCTGGGCGTGTTCGCGAGCGGCTCTTAGCTGGATTTTAGAACGTGTTCTCATTTTGTGCGTGCTCGGGGCCGGACTGCCCTCGCTCCATTGACGGCGATGCCCCTGAGCTTCATGTAGCCGTCGGGCATTACCGAAGTGCTCGTCGGCCAGCCGGAGGACGGCAGGCTTCTCCTCGCGTCGGTGGAGATCCGACACACGCCCACGACCGACAACGTCACGGCCTGCCGGCGGCAGCTGTGGATCGAAGATGGCTCGCTCGTGGCCGAGGTGGCGATTGCGGTCAACAACGAGGAGCCCATGCTTCACACGCGCTCAGTTCTGCATCGAGTCCGCTGACAAACCCTATCGTCAGCCATCGCTGATGACGGCCTCGACCTGCAGCACTCGCAATGGCCGCCTTGCCGTCATCACGACCGTGCCGAGGCTCCCTTCGCCTCCAACGGTGCCGGCTCCGTCCGACAAGGCCCACGACACCTCCCAAGTCACCGCCGCCTCCAGGGTCTGATCCGTGCCGAAACTGGACTGGGTGAAATCGAACGAGCAATCAGTCGTCTCGTCCTGGATGAGAGGGTTGTAGACGGCGCCCGGGCCGGCGCAGGTCTGATCGAGAATCTCCGGACCGAATGTCGTACCGCCTTCGGGGTCATCGGCCGATGACGGGAAATTCCAGGCTGCGAGCCACCTCGCGCTGACCGGCACCGCCCATACCGTGGCCACATAGCCGCCGCCGGATGCGACAGCGCTCTGGGTGCGCCACCCAGGTGGATCGACCCACAGCCACGTGGCCAGGTTCACGACGGTGGAGTCGGCGATACCACCCACTTCGGATGGCGACGTCCCGATAACCGGAACAGGCAGGTGGGTCTTTCGGTATGCCTGGCCGACGATTCCTGGTAGGCCGCCGCTCGGTGGATCCGGCACGGTGTCCCAGAACAGCCATACGTGCAGCGGTGGGCCCTGCGGCGGATAGGCGAGCGGCAGGTCGGCTTCGACCTCGGTGCTCGTCGCAGGCACCTCGTTGCTCGCCGGGCAGGCAACCAAGTCGAAGTGGTCTGTCGCCACCGATCGAGCCAACAATGCCATGGCCCACTCGTTCACGCCCCAGATTCCGGGGTGGCCGCCGCCGTCGGGCTCCTCCCAGAACGACAGCGGCAGACTCGCCTCGCTCAGGCCCTCGTCGAGGTTGGCGAGACCGGGACCGAGATCATGCCAGATGCAGAGTCCCTCGCCGCCTGCCGGGGCTCCTTCGACGGGTCCAGGACCCTCGGGCGTGCCCGTCCACCAGGTTGTCGCCCAGATGGCCTGCCCAGAAACCCCACCCGAACCGCCTCCGACGCTGAGGAGCCGGAAGGGAGCGGCCTCGGGGTGGGTGCTGCCAGGCACAGCCAGCGTTGCAAGCCCGAGAGCCAGGCATCCGGCAAGGGCCGCTCGTGCGCCCAGGCGAACGCAACGGCCCGATCGACAGCTCAGAAACCATGACACGGTCCGGGCTCCTTCGGCGTCGTGACAGCGGTGACGTGGTCGGCCAGGACGAGCCACCTGCCTCCTTCGAGTACGAGCGTGGCGTCTGAGGCGGTGAAGCCCGCCCCGCCACCGAGCGATGCGGGCGCGGGCGCGCCCGTGGACCTCCAAACACTCCCGCGGTCGAACAGGCAGCCTTCGACGCGGGCGCGGGTGGCGGTGAGGTGTACGACTCGTTCGTTGCCGATCCTCCACGTCGGCGGACCGCGAACG
>DASPSK010000018.1:0-3525 GCA_035623975.1 Acidimicrobiales bacterium
GGGCGCGAGTCGTCAGGCCTGCCGCCAAAGGTCCCGGCCATCGCGCCCACGATGCGCGTCTGTGGCTCATCCAGTCTTGCTGGCCCGCCGTCCGCCCCTGCGGGAGCGGTCGTGGTCCCTGCAGGGCTCGACAGCGGCACCTACGACACACCCGGCACGACCTACTACTTCGCCAGCGGGACGCACACGCTTCCGGCCGGCCCCTACAGCCAGATCACGGCTGGGACGAGCGACACGTACGTCGGCGCGCCTGGCGCCATCCTCAGCGGCTCCGACCTCAACGACTTCGCCATCACCGCTCCGTTGTCCTCGACCGCTTCCGACGTCACCGTGGAGTACCTCACGATCGAGGACTTCACTCCCCCTGGAGGTAACGGGGCCGTCAACACCAACGGCGGTATCGGCTGGACCATCACGCACGACACGGTCGAGGACAACTCTCCTGGCGCCGGCGTGATGATCGGCTCGGACGACGTCGTGAGCGACGATTGCCTGACTGCCAACGGCGAGTACGCCTTCGACGCCTACTCGACCTACGGCACGAGCTCGCTCACGGGCGGTCCGGAGCGCATCACCCTCAGCGGGAATGAGATCAGCTACAACGACACCTGCAACTGGGAGACGGATTCGCCCGATCCCGTGCCGAGCGCCGACATTCCCGCCAACTGCGGTGGCGCGAGCCAAGCGGCCGGCTGCGGCTGCTCTGGCGGCGGCAAGTTCTGGCGGGTGGACGGGGCCACCGTCACCGACAACTACGTCCACAACAACTACAACGTCGGCATCTGGGTCGACACGGACAACACCGGCTTTGACGTCTCCGGCAACGTCTTCTTCGACAACTGGAGCATCGCGCTGCAGTACGAGGTGAGCTACAACGCCCAGATCACCGGCAACAACTTCGTCGACAATGCCTGGGGAGCGGGACCGACCAACCCGAGCTTTCCCGTCGGTGCCGTCTACATCTCAGAGTCCGGGGGTGACGATCGCGTGCCCGGCTACTCCTCCGGCTCGCTCGCCATCGAGGACAACACTTTTGTCGACAACTGGTCCGGCGTGGTTCTGTGGGAGTCTGCCAACCGCTTCTGCGGGGCAGACAACGGCACGACGAGCACGCTCGTGTGCACCCTCGTCGACCCTGCGGTGGCTAACGTCCGCACCTGCACTCGGGCCAACCTCGCCGGGGCGACTCCGAGCGGGCACCCTGACTACTACGACCTGTGCCGCTGGGAGACGCGGGACGTCACTGTCAGCGACGACGACTTCGACTTCACTGAGGCAGACGTGCCCGGCTGCGACGGCTCGGCCAATTCGTGCGGCGAGAACGCCATCTTCTCCCAGTACGGCACGGACCCCGGCTGGTCGCCCTACAAGGGCACGGTCATCGAGACGGCCATCACGACCGGGCAGCACAACCTCTTCACGCACAACACCTACTCGGGACCGTGGTCGTTCTTGTACGGCAGTCAGAGCGGAATCGAGACGATGGCGCAGTGGCAGGCCAACAGCCAAGACGTCCGGTCCGAGCGACGGTAGCCGCCTGCGGCTGTCGGACCCGTCAGCCAGCCGGAGGCAACCCGAGGTCGTGCCGCAGGAAATTCGCGTCGACCGACACCGCCTGGGTGTCGAGGCTGAACTGCGACGGCCATTGGGATGCTTTGATGGCGTTGACGTATGCCAAGCCTTGCAAGTCTCCGATCAGCGTTCCCGTCGCGCTCATGAGAGTGAGGACGTCGTTCAAGTCGCCGGCCGGCCACGCGTAACCCGCCAGAGTGCTCGTGAACGCTCTGAGGGCGGTGATCACCGGTTGGGCCGAGGGTTCGGCTTCACGGCCGGTCTCGGTCGGCGACCAGCTGTCAACCGTATCGTTGAACGCCCTCAGGGCCTGATCGACCTTGCCCGCGGCCGCGAGGTACGTCTTAGCAGCCTCTTGCACTGCCGACGTCGTCGAGGTCACGGCGGAGGTTGTCGAGGTCGGCGGCGTCCTTCGGGTGGCAGCCGCCCTGCTCCCGCAACCGGACAGGGCGCAGACCGCCGCCGTCACGGTGAGTAACGCCACGGATCGTCTGGTCATCACTTCCCCTTGACACGGCCGATGGGTCGCGATGTGGCACTTCCCACCGTAGCTCCGCACCCACCGAGGGGCTTCTACTCCATTCGGGTATGCGACACCGCGAGGCCGGGCGAGCCCGCCGGCGGGAACGTCAAGGGTCCCGTGTGGCGAGTCGGCCCATAGGCGGGGTTCTGTCCACCGGTCCCGGTTGCCCGGTACCCGGGGGGTGACCATCCATCTATGCGGCCCACCTGGGGACATAGGGCGGGCAGCCCGTCCCACGTTTGGCCTTGCTCCGGGTGGGGTTTACCGAGCCGCCCGGGTCGCCCCGGGCGCTGGTGCGCTCTTACCGCACCGTTTCACCCTTACCTGTTCACGGCGAACCGTGCCATCGGCGGTTTGCTTTCTGTGGCACTGTCCTTCGGGTCGCCCCGACTGGCCGTTAGCCAGCACCCTGCCCTGTGGAGCCCCGACCTTCCTCAGCCGGACGCCGGCAAGAAACCCACCGTCGCCAAGCCGCGGTCACCCGGCCGACTCGCCACGCCTTCATTGTCCCACGCTCACGCCTCCCCGAGCCCGCCGGAGCGCCGCCGAGGTCACAACCCGAGCAGGTGACCCGTCTCGCCGAAGCTCACGAGCGCCGGCGAGGCACGCGTCATGGAGATCCGCGTGATCGAAGCCACACCGAGCGAGAGCTTCCAGGCGAGCTCGGGCCCGGCGCCGAGCGCCCAGGCGACGGCGGCCTTGATCGGCGACACGTGGCTGACGGCGATCACGTCGCCGTCAGCGGCCTCGCCCGCCAAGGAGGCCCACAGCGGGTCGACCCGGGCATGAAGGTCGGGGAACGACTCACCCCCCGGCGGGCGCCAGGACGGATCCGACCGCCAGTTCGCCCAGACACCTTCGGCGAGCTCCGTCGGCCGCAGCCCTTCGAGCTCTCCGTAGTCGAGCTCGATCAGCCGATCCTCGATCTCCGGCGCGGGCGCGTTCGGCCCGAGGGCCTCGCGGATGATCTGCGCCGTCGACTGCGCCCGCACGAGCGGGCTTGTGAGGATGCGCAGCGGCACGAGGCCAGAGCGCGAACCCTGAAGCCTCGTCGCCGTCAACGCCGCGCCGATCCGTCCGGCCTGCCACCGCCCGAGAGCCGTCAGCGCCGAGTCGGTCCGGCCGAGCAGCAGGCCGGAGACGTTGGCCTCACTCTCGCCGTGACGCACGAGGATCAACATGGGGAGCGACGAAGCCTCATCGAGAGGGCACGTCGCCGCCATCCCGGCGGGCGGGCCTCACGGCACGAGGATCCGTCCGCACTGGTCGCAGTAGAACACGGTGCCGGGCGGTGCATGCACGACCTCGTCGCGCTCGCGCGACGGCAGGCGCAGGTGGCAGCCGCTGCAAGCGCCGTCCACGAGCTTGGCCGCGCCGACCCCTCCCAGCTTTGTCCGCAGCCGCTCGTAGGCGGCGGCCAGGTCCGCCGG
>DASPSK010000037.1:0-4993 GCA_035623975.1 Acidimicrobiales bacterium
CTGCCGAACACCTACGCGGATGCCTACAGCTACAACGCCGGAGCCTGCTCGACGGGCGGCACGGCGGGCGTGAGCGAGCAGTTCATGAACTGCTCCCTCAGCGTCACCTACGACTTCACGGCCACCCAGCGGGCCGGTGCCAGCCAGTAGCGGCGGACTTCTCCGAGCTTGCGGTGAGAGGGGGTGGGATTCATCCCACCCCCTCTCGCACCGATCGGCCCCCCCGCCACGATGATCACGACCACCCCGATACCCGCACCCGTTGAGGCGCCCTCGGCGACGGCCACGACGGCGGCGGCGACATCGACCATGGCGCCCGCTCAGCGGGCGCTCTGGCTTGCTGTGAACACCCTCCTCGTCATCGTCGTGCTTGCCGTCGGCCTCGGGGTGAGCGGGAGCGCCCTCGGCTGGTGGCGGGCCGAGACGGTGCTGTCCGGCTCGATGCGCCCTGGCATCAATCCCGGCGACGTCGAGATCCTCGTTTCTGAGCCGGTGACGGCGCTGCATCTTGGCCAGATCGTGGCGTTCTACCCCCCTCACGAGACATTCACCGTCACCCACCGCGTCGTGGCGCTGCAGCGGACGAGCACGGGCACCTACATCACGACCAAGGGCGACGCCAACGACGCCGATGACCCGTGGGGTCGGATCAGGATCCTGGGCTCGCACGTCTGGGTTGTCCAGGCGGTCATCCCGAAGGTTGGTTATGTGACCGTGTGGGCGAGAACGCCCATCGTGCGGCTCCTCATCGCCCTGTTCGTCGTCGCCCTGGCCTGCGGCATGGCCATCAGACGGATATGGCGAAGAGCATGAGCAGAGCAGCATGGCTGTGGGCCGCACTCGTGGCCGTGGGGTTGCTGCCCGCTGCCACGGGCGGCGTCTTCGCGCTCGGGACCGACCTCGAGCCTGCCGGTCCGGAGCAGTTCGTGACGGCCGCCCTCAATCCTTCGCCGACCGCTCCGGTTGCCTCGAACGCTGGTTGCAGGGCATCGGCGACGACGACGAACAACGTCAGCCTGTCATGGACCGAAAGCCAATCGGCCACGACCGATGCCGCCGGCGGCTACCTGGTGAGCGGCTACTCCATCGGCCGTGCGACCGCGCTGGCGGGCACCTACGCGGTTGCCGGCACCGTGTCCGGGGCGCCGCCCGCGACCTCGTTCACCGACACCCCATCGGGGGCCGCCGCCCCCCAGGCCCTCGTCGTCGACGGCACGGCGGCCGGCTCGTCCAAGGCGTACCAGCTGTCGGAGAGCACGCTGTCGGTCTCCTCGTCGCTCACCATCGGTGTGGCAGGAACGGAGGCCAACGCCGTTCAGGTCGCGCCTGACGGCCTGAACGCCGTCATCGCCGAGTCCACCGCCGGTCAGGTGCAGGTCCTGTCCTTCAGCGGGGGCAGCTGGAGCGTGGCCAAGACGATCTCGGTGACCCTGCCGACGGCCGTGGCCATCGATCCGGTGCCAGCCTCGGGCATCTACACGGCCTATGTCGTCTCCGACGCCGGCGCCTCCGCCAACGGGAAGGTCTACCCGCTGACACTCGATGGTGCCTCGAGCACCCTCGGCAGCGCCATCACGATCGCCCACCAGGCAAACCCGACAGCAGTCTTGGTGACTCCGAACGGGTCGTGGGTCTACGTGGCCAACTACGGCTCGCACACCGTGTCCGCCATCAACACGGCGACTGCGGCCGTGACGAGCGTCACCCTGCCGGGCACGACGGCGGATCCGATCGCCCTGGTGGTCACGCCAGACTCCTCCCACGTCTACGTCGCCGACCGCAACAACAGCTATGTGGACGACATCACGGTGTCGTCGAACTCGGTCGGCACGCACGTCGCCCTTCCCGCCGGCGCCCTCGACGACACCGTCCTCACAGGGGCAGGCGACCCGAACGTGATGGCGATGACGCCCGCCGGCACCTCCCTCTACATCGCCGAGTTCGGGGCGGCGCAGGTGCAGGAGATCAACACGGCGCTGGCCGCTACGAACCCCGACACCATCGCAGCATCCGTCTCCACCGGCGCCGGATCGAAGCCGATCGATCTCGCCATGTCGCCCAACGGCTGCCTCCTGTACGCAGCCGACTGGACTTCGAAGGACATCCTGCTCGTCCACACCGCCACCAACAGCGAGTCAACGGCGTTCGCGGCGGCGTGCGACACCCAGGATCCGCAGCCGATGGAGGTCACGCCCGACAACCAGTATCTGATCGTGCCGGAGAACTACAACTGCGGGGACACTCAGATCCTCAACACCTCGACGGATGCCGTGACGACGCTGGCAGCCGCCTCCGTCGGGGCCTACCCCGCCATGGTGGCCATCCCTCCGCAGGACTACTTCTACGAGGTCACCGCGACGCACTCTGAGTGGCAATCGAACGCCTCGAGCGCCACGATGGTCCCCGTCGGGTGGGATCCCGGCGGCTGGCAGTAGCCCTTTACGGCGCCATCGAGTGAGGAGAGCGCGTCTTGTTGCGCGGGCGTCGCCGGTGTACGCACGTCCACTTCCGCAGTCCTCGCGCCGGGCTGTTTCTCGAGCTCGAGCCTGCGCCCATCCGCGCACGAGGCGCCCGTACACAGAAGAATGGCGATGGCAGGGCCGAAGAAGACCACGGGGAGGAGCTGGCGTTGAAGGTGCAGAGCGGGCCGATGGTCCGCCTGGTCGGGCTCGCTGTCGCCGTCATCCATCGCGTGTCCCCCAGCCCGCTCGGCTGATCTCACCGCCCGCATGGCTCGATTGCTGATCATTGACGACGAGCCCGCGGCGCGGGAGTGGCTGCGCCAGGTGCTCGAGGGGCGTGAGCACTGCGTCGAGGAGGCAGCGAGCCTCTCGGAGGCCCGCGACCGCCTCGGGGCAGACACCTTCGAGCTGGTGCTCTGCAATATCAGCATGAGCGGCGAGCCGGGTCTCACCCTCGTCCGCGAGGTGGCGGCCGAACTGCCCGACACGGCGGTTGTGCTCATGAGCGACGCGGACGACCCGGACGTGACAAACGAGGCCCTGGAACTGGGAGTGTGCGGGTACCTCGTCAAACCGCTCCTGCCCAACGAAGTGCTCATCAGCGTTGCCTCCGGACTGCGGCGCCGCGAGCTCGAGAAGGCCCGCCGCGCCCACGTCGAAGAGCTCGAGGGCAAGCTCCTCGCTCGTGGCTCTGCCCTGCGCACGGCCCTCACACGGCTGTCCGAGGTCGAGACGAGGACGCAGCTGGCCGAGCAGGAGACGGTGGAGCGCCTGGTCAGCGCCCTGACGCTTCGCGGTGAGGAGACCGGCGCCCACATCGCGCGCATGAGCCACTATGCGGCCGCCCTGGCCGCCAGGTGGGGGGTTGAGACGTGGACCAACGACGAGTTCCGGGTCGCCACGATGCTGCACGATGTCGGCAAGATCGGCGTCCCGGACGCCATCCTCCTCAAACCGGGTCCCCTCACCGAGGAGGAGTTTGCCATCATCCGCCGCCACCCCGCCCTCGGCGCCAGCCTCATCGGCGAGGGCACGTCGCGGGTGCTGCTGCTCGGCGCCCGCATCGCCCTCACCCATCACGAGCGCTGGGACGGCGCCGGCTACCCGGCGGGCCTCGCCGGCGAGGCCATCCCCCTCGAGGGGCGGATTGCCGCCGTGGCCGATGTGTTCGACGCCTTGACCAGCCACCGCGTCTACCGGCGGGACATCGCGGCCGACCAAGCCATCGCCATGATGCTCGCAGAACGCGGCCGACAGCTCGACCCCGACCTGCTCGATCTGTTCGAGAGCTCCATGGACGAGATGCTCGCCATCCGCGACGAGTTCGCTGACCCGCCCATCGGGGCCGCCGTCAGGGTGCTCGTTGTGGGCTCCCGGCGCTTGTTCACCGATGCCCTGGCGCGGTTTCTTGACGCCACCGAGGGAATCTTCGTCGTCGGGACGGCGGCATCGGGGCATGAAGCCGAGAGCCTTCTCGCAGACCGGGACGCTGATGTCGTCGTCGTCGACGCCGACCTCCCCGATTTGAGCGGCCTCGACTTCGCTCGCCGGATCCCGCACCTCCAGGTGGGCGCGGCGGTCATCTTGCTGGCCGCCCGGGACGACAACGCCCTCGTCCTCAGCGCCCTCGACGCCGGCTGTGCGGGAGTGGTCGTACGGGACCGCGCCTTCGACGACCTCGGCGCGGCCATAACGGCCGCCCACGGTGGCGAGCCCGTTGTGACTTCAGGCCGGCTCTTGGGCCTGCTCAGGAATCGCTCGGCCAAGCTCGACGTCGGCTTGACCCGCCGGGAGAACGAGGTCCTCGTCCTCATGGCCGAAGGGCTGTCCAATCAGGACATCGCCGACCGACTCGTGGTCAGTCTCAACACCGTGCGCAACCACGTCCAGCGGATCCTCACCAAGTTGCCCGCGCACTCCAAGCTTGAAGCCGTGGCTGAAGCCGGGCGCCGCGGGCTGCTCCCGCCCAGGGCATAGCGCGTACGCATCAGCGCAAAGATCGCGCTCACGCGTCTGCGCGCTCGCTCTTCTCCCGCCGAAATTCCTCAGGACACAACAGTTCGAGGCACCGCCACCGCTAAGGCGTGGTTGTCGAGGGAGGGAGGGGGATGGCAGTTCTGATGCTCCGCAACCACCCCCGGCCAACCCGGCGTCTCGTGCGAGGAGCCATAGGTGTGAGCTCTCTCGCCCTCGTGCTCGCACCCGCGACGCTTGCGGTCGCGGCATGTCGCGCCGCCTACGCCAGCCTCCTCTCGACGAAGTCGCAAGTCAGCGCCGCGGGCAGGGGACTGCGCACTGCTGCCGGACGGGGCGGCACGACTGCCGGCACGGCGGTCGGCAGCACGTCAGCCTTGACAAAGGGCCAGGTCCACATCGTGCTCGGCACCCCCAGCGGGGACCACGGGGCGATCACCGTCGGCCCGATCAACAACATGGCAGAAGGTGACAGCGTCTCCCGTGTCGTGGAGCTGACGAACAACACGACCGTGGGGGCGGCGGGAACCACCGGTCTGGCCTCGGTTGCCGGCTTG
>DASPSK010000052.1:0-2046 GCA_035623975.1 Acidimicrobiales bacterium
CGGCGCCTGGATCGAGATCCTGAGGATGATCCACCACGGCCTTGATTCCCGGGCCGCCCTGGTGGCGTCGACTTCGGCGGCGGCCCACGCCATCGGGCTCGGGGACATCATCGGGACGGTCGAAGCCGGCAAGCTCGCCGATCTCGTCGTGCTGGACTCCGACCCGCTCGAGCATCCAGAAGTGCTCGGCGAGAAGGACAAGATCTGGCTGGTCATCCAGCTGGGCACGCCCGTCGCCGGACGGGCGCTCGAGGTCGATCTGGGCACGCTGGCGGCATCCGGCGAGGGGCCAAGGTGACCGTCACTTGCAGCAACCCTTACGCAGAGGGCGACCTAGTGTCCCGAGTCGCTAGTTCGCAGAAATATCTCTGAACCGGGAATTTTGCCGTCCCCAGGCGCGTTCGCCCCATCATCAACGAGGATGGGAGGCGACGAGCATGGCCAGGACCGGACGACCGAAGACACCGCTTTTGCTCTCCGACGAGGAGCGCCTGACGCTCGAGCGCCTGGCGAACCGGCGCAAGAGCGCCCAGGCGATCGCCCTTAGGGCGCGCATCGTGCTCTCCTGCGCGACGGGCAAGACGAACCGGGAGGTGGCGCGGGAGCTGCGGGTCTCCGAGACGACGGTCGGCAAGTGGCGCTCGAGGTTCGTCGCGAGGCGGCTCAACGGTCTGTTCGACGAGCCCCGCCCTGGCCATCCCCGCACGATCACCGACGAGAAGGTGGAGGCGGTGATCATAAAGACCCTGGAGGAGAAGCCGAAGGACGCCACCCACTGGTCGACCCGTTCGATGGCCAAGGCGATGGGGATGAGCCAGACGTCGATCAGCTTGATCTGGCGGGCATTCGGGCTGCAGCCGCACCGGGCGGAGAGCTTCAAGCTCTCGACCGACCCGCTGTTTTTGGACAAGCTCTATGACATCGTCGGGCTGTATCTCGACCCGCCGGAGCGGGCCGTCGTGCTCTGTGTCGACGAGAAATCGCAGATCCAGGCCCTCAACCGGTTCCAGCCGATCCTGCCGATGATGCCCGGCACCCCGGAGCGGCGCAGCCACGACTATGTCCGCCACGGCACCACGAGCCTCTTCGCCGCCTTAGACATGGCGACGGGCAGGGTGATCGGCTCCTTGCACCACCGCCACCGGGCAGCCGAGTTCAAGAAGTTCCTCATCCGCATCGACGAGGAGGTCCCCGCCCACCTCGAGGTGCATGTCGTTCTCGACAACTACGCCACCCACAAGACGCCTGACATCCAACGGTGGTTGCTGCGCCACCCCCGTTTCCACCTGCACTTCACGCCGACGTCGGGGTCGTGGCTCAACATGGTCGAGCGGTGGTTCGCCGAATTGACGACGAAGAAGATCAAGCGGGGGGCGCACCTGAGTGTCCGCGCCCTCGAGCGCGACATCAGAGAATGGATCGAGAACTGGAACGACGACCCCCGCCCCTACGTGTGGGTCAAGACCGCCGAGCAGATCCTCGCCTCCCTCGCCCGCTACTGCGAACGAGTTTCCGCCGCCGTCGCTGCGGGACAAGCCCGATGACTCTTTCATTGCGAACTAGCGACTCGGAACACTAGGGCGCCTCCACCTCCGGGCTCGCCGGCACCGCGTGAACGCGTCGCCCCGTCACGAGTGTCGGAGATATCCGCACGAGGATGTCCTTGGGTCCGGTCCAGGGGGTCCCAGCCCGCTCGCGCAGTCGCGGGCTGTCGAACTGGCTGATGTCTTCGGCGCGGCCGTGCACGATGACGCTCCATCCCGACCGTTCCTTCAGGTCGATTCGGTCGACTTCGAAGACCACATCGCCCGGGAGTCCCAACATCTTGCGACCCTGGTTGGTGCGAAAGACGATCCCGTCACCGTCGAGTCCGTAGTTGACCGGGAAGATCTCCGGACGGCCGTCGACGATCACCCCGAGCCGGCCGATCTGCTCACCGGCAAGCAGCTCTCGGCAGTCCTTGAAATCGATTGCCTCGGTGCTCCTCGCCAAGTCGACTAGTTCCACTTCTGGCCTCACTCTCGCCTCGAGCTCTGCGTGACGTTC
>DASPSK010000059.1:0-2331 GCA_035623975.1 Acidimicrobiales bacterium
TCGACGTGGCTGCCGACGAGGGCCGTGCCGGCGCCCCCCCGGAGGAGCCCGACGCCCGCCCACAGGTTCGGCGAGACCTCGAGATGGTCGGTCGAGCCGCCGTGCAGGGCGAGCATGCGGCGCTGGCCCTCCGACTCGCTCCCGGCGAGGCCCGCCTGCACGCGAGCGATCGTGGCGCTGTCGACGTGCTCGATGAGCCGCCGGGCCTGGCGCCAGGCCTCCTCCGAGGTGTCCCGGGAGATGACGTGCAGGCGGATGCCGTAGCCCAGCTGCCGCTCGCCGGCAAGGGCGGCGATCCAGCGGAGCTTCTCGCCCACGGCCGGAGGTGGTTCGCCCCAGGTGAGGTAGACGTCGGCATGGCGTGCTGCCACCGGCCCGGCCTCCGGGGACGATCCCCCGAAATACACCGTCGGAACCGGCGCGGGCAGGCGTGCCAGGCAGGCCCCCTCCACCTCGAGATGGTCACCGTGGAAGTCGACGGTCTCGCCTCGCCAGAGGCGCGTCACGATCTCGAGAAACTCGTCCGTCCGCGCATAGCGGTCCGCCTTGTCCTTGAAGTCGCCGTAGGCGCGTTGCTCGGCGGCCTCGCCGCCCGTCACGACATTGAGGAGCAGCCGGCCCTTCGAGTGCCGTTGGAAGGTGGCGGCCATCTGGGCCGAGAGGGTCGGAGAGATGAGACCCGGGCGGAAGGCAACGAGGAACTTCAGGCGCTGCGTGGCCTCGACGAGCATGGCCGTCGTCAGCCAGCCATCCTCACACCAGGCGCCCGTCGGTGTCAGCGCCCCGACGAAACCGAGCTGCTCGGCGCTGCGGGCGATCTGTCCCAAGTACTCGATGGAGGCGGGGCGTATCGTCCCGGCCGATCCGATCGATGTGCCGTGACCGCCGCCGACGATGTCCCGGCCATCGCCGCTCGTCGGTAGGAACCAGTGAAAGCGAAGCGTCATTTCATCTCCTCCGCGCCCGCCGTCCCGGGGGACCATGCGGCCCCGGGCGAGGGTGCACCGCTACACGGGCGGCCGCTGTTCCCAGATATTGCTAGTAATACGATAGTATTAGTAGGACTCACCGCCATCAGATGACAGCAACAAGCATCATCATCGTGGAAAGGCTCACTCCCGTGACCTCAGCACTCGACGATGTCCGGGACACCGGCTCGAGGTCCAGTACCAAGTTGGCCGTTGTCGACCCGAATGGAGTCCGCGTCATCGCCGCTGCCGAGGAAGCCGTCGCCGTGGCGCGCCAGCTCGCAGCCGGGTTCCAGGAGAGTGCCGCCCAGCGGGATCTGGAGCGGCGGCTGCCCATCGAGGAGGTCGACCTCCTCTCCCGGCAGGGGCTCTACTCCCTCACGGTGCCCTCGTGGATCGGCGGTCCCGACCTCCCGCCCTCGGTCGTCGCCGACGTGCTGCGCATCCTGGCGACGGCAGATCCGAACATCGCTCAGATCCCCCACAGCCACTACGTCTACGTCAACCTGCTCCGCCAAGCCGGCGTCGGGAACCAGCAGGAAGCCCTCCTCTCCCAAGTCCTCGCCGGGGCCCGTTTCGGCAATGCGCAGTCCGAGGCGAACAGCCCGACGATCGACAAGATCCGGACCCTGATCGAACCCGACGGGGACGACTTCGTCGTCAACGGCGACAAGTTCTATTGCACGGGCGCCTACTTCGCCCACGTCATCCCCGTTCTCGCCAAGAATGCCGACGGCCGGGCCTTCGTGGCCTTCGTGCCCCGCGAGACCGAGGGGCTGAGCATCGTCGACGACTGGGCCGGCATGGGCCAGCGCACGACCGCAAGTGGGACCGTGCATTTCGTTGACGTGAAGGTCCCCCCCTGGCGAGTGGTGGCCCGTGACCCGCTCTTTGCCGGTCCGCAGGTGTTCGGTGCCTTCGCCCAGTTGCTGCACACCGCCATCGACGCCGGGATTGCCCGCGGCGCCCTCAACGAGGCGGTTGCCTTCGTGCAGACGAAGAGCCGACCGTGGTTCGAGGCAGGCGTCGAGCGGGCGGCCGACGACGCGCTCCTCATCCAACGGATCGGCGAGCTCACCGTCGACGTGCGCACGGCCGAGGCCGTCTGCCGGGAGGCCGGCGAAGCCCTCGATGCAGCCGAGCTCGAGCGGGCGAACGGGCGACTGAGCGAGCGGCTCGCCGCCGAGACCTCGATCGCCGTGGCAACGGCAAAGGTCGTGGCCGACCGGGTCGGGGTGCAGACCGCCTCGGCCCTCTTCGAGGTCTGCGGTACCCGGAGCGCGGCCGAGTCGCTCGACTTGAGCCGGCACTGGCGCAACGTCCGCACGCACACGCTGCATGACCCCGTGCGCTGGAAGCTGCA
>DASPSK010000070.1:0-5005 GCA_035623975.1 Acidimicrobiales bacterium
TCGGCCCAGCGGTCTGTGACCGGGCGGCGCCGTCGTCGCCTCAGCTCGTCGAAGGCGGCGTTCGTCGTCACCCGGTAGGCCCAGGTGGAGAAGGCACTGCGGCCGTCGAAGGTGCTGATGCCCCGCGCGATGGCGATCATCGCCTCCTGGGCGGCGTCGAGGGCGTCCTCCTCGTCGCCGAGAAGGCGACGGCAGAGGGCGTAGCAACGGTCGTAGTGCTGCCGAAGGAGTGTCTCGAGGGCCGCCCGGTCACCGTCCCGCGCGGCCGCGACGACACCAGCCTCGTCTGCGGCTGACCCGCTGTGCGGCCCGTCGGCAGCCTTGTAGGTGGAGATGGTCAGAGCGTAGGACACGCCACCTCGAGAATCGGGGAGCGCCCGCTCAACCCGGAGCTACCGGTAGAACTGCGATCTCCGTTGCTTGACCGTCGCCTTGAAGGCGGCGCTGCGCTCGGCCCGCAGGCGATCGTCCGTGCGGGCGGCCAGGCGCTCTTGTTCTCGCTGCAAGCGTCGATAGCTGTCGAGTCGCCCTCGGGACAGGCGTCCCTCCGCGATCGCCTCCTTCACCGAACAGCCAGGCTCGCTGTCGTGGGCGCAGTCGTTGAAGCGGCATCCGAGGGCGAGCTCCTCCACGTCGCTGAAGGCGTCGGCGAGTGCCTCCTCCGCCTCCCAGAGGCCGATTGCCCGCAGACCCGGTGTGTCGATCATGAGCGCCCCGTTGGCCAGTTGCACGAGCTCCCGGGTGACCGTCGTGTGGCGCCCCTTGCCGTCGCCGCGGATCTCGGCAGTCGCCAGCGCGGCCTCACCGTTGCTGAGGGCATTGGCCAAGGTCGACTTCCCGGCGCCGGAGGTTCCGATCATGACCGACGTCGTACGTGGCCCGAGCTGGGCGCCGAGCCCGTCCATTCCCTCGCCCGTGAGCGCGCTCACGACGTGCACGGCGCACCCGGGGGCGATGGCGACGGCGGCGGCGTACGCCTCGCCGGCCTCCTCGCAGCAGTCGGCCTTGCTGAGGACGACGATGGGCACGGCCCCCGTCTGCCAGGCGATCACCAGCAGCCGCTCCACGCGTCTCGCCCGCCAGGGATTCGCCAGCGAGGACACCGCCAGCACGGTGTCGACGTTGGCGGCGAGCACCTGGGCGGACAGGTCCCGGAAGGCTGCCCGCCGAATGGCGGTGCGCCGCGCGAGCACGGCGACGATGTCGTCGCCGGACACGACGACGAAGTCGCCCGTCGTGGGTGCCTCGAGGGACGAGGCGAGCAGATGTTGAGCGATGGCGAGCTGGCGCACGCCGTCGCTCGTGCCCACGCTGCAGACCGTGCGGTCGCGGCGCAGCACCCGGCCGGCTGAGGCCCGTTCACGTACCGAGGGCGCAAGGCGCCTCAGCTCCGCTTGGAAGAGGGACTCGAAGTGCTCGTCCCAGCCGAGCTCACCGAGGCCGCTCGCAGAGGGGACAGGTCGGGAAACAGGACGTTGGGCGGGCGGGCGGCCCGCGGGTGAAGCAGTTGGTGCGGTCAAGGGTTGGAGGCTCCTCGTAGACGAGAGAGCCCAGGTGCCCCGTCGAAGAATCACCCGCTCGGCGTCGAGATGGACGCGGCGTGGATCGGGACAGGATCAGGCGGGGAAACACCTGAGCGCTCGGCCAGCATGGACCGACAATCGGCAGTCGACAGTCATCTCCACGGACCTCCTTTCGCTCAGGCGGAAGCCTTACTGTAGCGGTCTGCGGTCTCGAGCGGCAATGCCGTCCTCAGGCGACCTCAGCCTCGTCGAGCTCGTCGCCGGTCTCCTTGGGACGCGACCAGAAGTCGGCACACTCCTTGCAGACGTCCTCGGGGATGATGCCGGTCTTCATGAGGAGCGGGAAGGCACGGCAGGCGATGCAGAACCCGAAGAAGGCCTCGAGACTTGCCGCCCCGACAAGCCCCGCCAGGACGCGGTAGGCGAGGCGCCGGCGTCCCGTCGCCGCCAGCACGAGAGCCGTGCCGGACATCGCCAGCCCGACGCCTTGGGCCAGGCGCTTCGGTGGACCGGGCACGAAGCGGTGCTCGATGTTCAACCGCGGCGTCACCACCTTCGTGGCGAACTGGCCGAGAGGGCTCAGCTTCGGTCCCGTCAGCACTCTGGCTGCGAACCCGTAGGTGAGCGGCAGGAGGATCCAGGGCTGATCGAGGGCGATGGCGGCGGTGCCCATGGCGACGACCCCGCCGGCAACGACCCGTGCCGAGGTCTCGTTGACTGGGTTGGGGAACCCGATGATGTTCGCCACGACTCCACCTCCTGTACGCCGGCGTAGCTTCTGCAGGCTAGCGGTGCACACGCTGGCGCCGGCCTGGCGCCGGCCTGGCGCCGGATGCCTCAGCGGGTGTCGACGACCTGGAAGGCCTCGGCGTGGCGTCCAGGTCCGAGGCCGCCCCGCGCGGCTGTCGAGGCCGTCCACCGCCGGACGAACTCCTCCAGCTCGGCCGGATCGCCGACCTGGCTCTCATGGCACGTGAGGGCGGCGATCTTGCGTTCTATGACACTGGTGATGTCGACGAAGCGGTCGGCTCTCGGAGAGGCCATCAGCCAGACCTCCCCCACCTCGTGGGCCTCCAGCCCGGGCGCCCGCAGCTCCGGGTGGGCATAGGGGTTACGGGCGTCCGGGTAGACGGCCCGCAGGGTCGCCTCACCGGCGGCGAGGTGGTCGGGGTGGCTGGCGCGGATTCGCTCCCAGTTGCGCTCGGGCGACTGGGCGAGGACGCGGTCGGGACGCACCTCACGTATCACCCGGGTGAGGTCCCGCCGCAGCTCGTAGGTGATCTCGAGGCGCCCGTCCGGGTAGCCGAGAAACCTCACGTCGCTCACACCCACCTCCGCCGCCGCCTTGCGCTGCTCCGACTGGCGCCGCAGCGGGAGCGTCGCCAGGTCGACGCCGGGCTCGGAGGCGCCGGCGGCACCGTCGGTGATGACGCAGTACACGACCTCGGTACCTGCTGCCGTCCAGGCGGCGACCGTTCCGGCGGCGGCGAAGTCGACGTCGTCCGGGTGGGCCGTGACAACGAGCACCTTGCCCGCGGGCGCGGCCGAGTCCTCCGTCGGCCCGGAGCGGCTGCCGGCCTCGGCCGTGCTCATGACGTTGACGGTAGCGCGCCCCGAGTGCCCGAGACGTGCGACAATATCGGTGTCAAATTTCCTGACAGGTTCCCGCGGCGGCAAGTGCGCACGACAAGGAGGTAGTTCCCGATGACTACGACAGCGACGTGGCGTCGCATGGCCGTGACGGTCGCCCTTGCGGGCATCGCCCTCGGCGCCAGCGCCTGCGGCAGCTCCTCTTCCTCCTCAACGACGACCTCGACCCCGTCGAGCTCGACGTCGTCCCCGAGCGGGAGCAGCACGACGACCTCGGCCAGCGGGAGCAGCACGACGAGCACGACCTCGGCCTCGAACAGCGCCGCCGCCCTCGCGCAGATCGAGGCGAAGATCGAGGCTGGTGAGACAGCCAACTACCTTGCCGCCTACAGCATCACCTCGGTGAGCGGGACCACCACCACGGTGGGCACGTTCACCCTGGCGCACGCCGGCTCCGACGACCTCGTCGGCTTTGCCGGCAAGACGAGTGACTTCGAGGAGATCGTCGCCGGCACCACGGACGTCATCTGCGTCAAGCAGACGAGCACGGCTAGCTGGACGTGCTACAGCGGCGCTGAGGTGGCCTCCCTGGGGGCGTCGCTCACCGCTCTCGAGGATGTCTTCGGATCGCATGCCGCCCTCGAGTACCTGAGGGCCCTCGCCCCGGCCGGGACGCATCTGACGCAGTCCACCGGGTCGTTCGCCGGTCAGTCCGTGTCCTGCTGGACCGCCACCACGGCGAGCAACAGCGGGACCTACACCTACTGCGTCACCTCGGCGGGGGTCATCGCCGAGGCGATCGGTAAGGACTCCACGTCAAGCTGGAGGATGGTTCTCACGAGCTACTCCTCCAGCGTCCCGAGCAGCGAGTTCACACCCCCGGCTACACCGTCGACGATCCCGACTGGGACCTGATCGACGGCCCGGGTCCACCCGGGGCTAGGCATATCCACCACTGACGTCAGCGTTGCTGCCAACATGTTGCCCGTGATCGGTGGTTGGCGCCCTTCGACCTCGCCGGAGATCGCCATCCACGCGCCCCTGGCCGGCCGGCTCGTGCAGGCTGGGATCCTCCTCGCCGGAGCCGCCGTCGCCACCGGTGTGACGGTCACCCTCGCGGGCCGCGGCACGCTCTGGGCCGTCTTGTCCGGGGTTGCCCTCGCCGTCTGGATCGCCTACTACTCCCGGCTTCTCATGCTGGCCGTCGTCGTCCGGGGTGACCACCTCACGGCGCGCAACCTCTTCTCCACGCGCCGGATCGAGCGATGCCGCGTCGGAGCCGTCACCCTCGGCGAGAGCTCCGTGGCGAAGAGCCCTAATCAGACCGTCGTCTTGGCGCTCGTCGGTGGCCAGCGCCTCGCCCTCGACGCCTGCGCGCGCACGCTGCAGTCCCCCCGCTCGCTCCGCCGGGTGGAGGAATTCCAGCGCCGGATCGAGCATTGGTGCAGCCAGGGCGATGCTCTCGAGGCCGGGCGACCGTCGCTCACACGAGGAGGCCAGGAAGCTCCCTGACGCTCTCGAGAATGTGCGTGTGGGGCGCGCTTTCGAGCTGAGCTCGGTCGTGGGCGCCCGTGAGCACGCCGGCCACGATGCCAGCCCCCGCCCGGTGGGCGGCCCACAGATCGCTCGTGGTGTCCCCCGCGACGGCGACGTGGCGGACGTCGCCGATCTGGAGACGGATCACCGCCGTGAGGATCATGTCCGGCCATGGCCGTCCCCGCCCGGCGTCGCCCGGCGAGAGCACGAGATCCACTAGCTGCTGCCAGCCCAGGCGAGCGACCAGGGCGTCACGCGTCGGGGCGGAGAAACCCGTCGTCAGGCAGACCTTCATCCCCGCCCCCCGGAGCGCCTGCATGGCCCCCTCCGCCCCCTCCACCGGCCCGACGGCGCCC
>DASPSK010000110.1:0-11418 GCA_035623975.1 Acidimicrobiales bacterium
GCGCGACCGCACATCCCCGTCGACCGGGACGCCCCCATGCGGGACTTCGAGGCCATCTCGCCGAGCTATCCCGTCTTTCGGGTCGTCGTTTCGGACAGCGGTGCGAAATGAGCGAGCAGACGAGGGGGCAGATGCCCGCCGAGCGCCCGCCGCGCCCGTCACGGAAGAAGCGCCATTGGTGGCGGTGGATCCTCCCGGGCGTCGGGGCCGTCCTCGTGCTCGGCGTCGCGGGCATCTTGGGCGCCGTGGAGCTGCAACCGACACCCGCCCCGCTGGCGCTGCCGACGACTCCGGCCAGCGCACCCGCCGGGCCGCTCGAGGGCACGTGGGGCGTCGCTGCCGGTTCGCTGGCGGGATTCCGCTTGCGGGAGAACGCCCTTTGGGTGAGCAACGACGTCGTCGGCAGGACGAGCGCGCTCAGCGGCACCATCACGATCTCGGGCGATCAGGTCATCGCGGCGTCGTTCAGCGTCGATCTTGTCGCCATCAAGGTGCAGGGCAAGAAGCAACCACAGCTCGAGACGAGCCTCGACACCCGGCTGCATCCGAATGCGACGTTCACGCTCACACAGCCGATCACGTTGAGCTCGGTGTCTGCGGCGGGTGCCGTCGTCACCGCCACGGTGACCGGTCAGCTCTCCATGCACGGGATCTCGCGCTCGGTGACCTTCACGGTCTCCGCCCGACGCGACGGAGCCGCCTTGCAAGCGGCCGGATCGATCCCTGTCGCACTCGGCGACTGGGGCATCAAGGGACCGGCCGGGTTCGGATTCCTCGGCTCGCTGGCCGATCGCGGTGTGGCCGAGTTCCTCCTCGTCTTGCGCCGGTAACAACGGCTCACCGCACGCGCGACGTCGAGACGCTCGCCCTCCGACTCGCGATCGACGGCGAGACGAGGGGGCCCGCCGGTAGCCTTCCGATATGGCAGACGAAACGCCTTCGAACCCCCTGCTCGTCGACACCGACACCGATACCGACACCGACACCGTCGACACCGACACCGTCGAGACGAAGCGAGTCGTGATCCACGACCACTCCATGGCCGCCCGTCTGGCGGCCCTCGAGGAGCAGAAGTCGCAGGCGCGCAGGCCGGGGAGCGAGCGCTCGGTCCAGAACCACCGGTCGAAGGGCAAGATGCTGGCGCGCGAACGCCTCGACTACCTACTCGACGAAGGCTCCTTTCAAGAGCTCGACCTGCTCGTGCGCCACCGCTCACACGGGATGGGGCTGGAGCGGAGCCGGCCCTATACCGACGGTGTCATCACGGGTTTCGGGACGATCGACGGCCGCCGCGTCTGCATCTACAGCCAGGACTTCACGGTCTTCGGGGGCGCCCTCGGGGAGGCCCATGCCGAGAAGATCCAAAAGCTCATGGAGCTGGCCCTCGACGTCGGTGTGCCCATCATCGGCCTCAACGACGGTGGAGGTGCCCGCATCCAGGAGGGCGTCGTGGCCCTGCACGGCTACGGCGGCATCTTCTACCGCAACGTGCTCGCCTCGGGTGTCGTGCCCCAGATCAGCGTCATCCTCGGGCCGTGCGCCGGGGGTGCGGTCTACTCGCCGGCGATGACGGACTTCATCTTCATGGTGCACGAGACGAGCCACATGTTCATCACCGGCCCCGACGTCGTGAAGACGGTGACGGGGGAGGAGGTCACCCTCGAACAACTCGGCGGAGCCATGAGCCATGCCACCCGCTCGGGCGTCGCCACCTTCGTCTCGGCCGACGAGAAAGCATGTCTCGACGACGTGCGCTACCTCTTGTCCTTCCTGCCCTCCAACAACCTCGAGATTCCCCCCCTGAGCGAACGGCCGGACGACGCCGAGGCCCAGGTCGAGGAGCTGCGCGACATCGTCCCCCCGAGTCCGAACCAGCCCTATGACATGCGCAAGGTCATTCAGGCGACCGTCGACGACGGCGAGTACATGGAGTACTTCCCCCACTGGGCGATGAGCCTGACGTGCGGCTTCGCCCGCATTGGGGGCCGGGCCGTCGGGATCGTCGGCAACCAGCCGGCGGTGCTGGCGGGCGTCCTCGACATCGACTCGTCGGAGAAGGGGGCGCGTTTCGTGCGCACCTGCGACGCCTTCAACCTGCCGATCGTCACGTTCGTGGACGTGCCCGGCTTCATGCCGGGGACCGATCAGGAGTACGGCGGGATCATCCGCCACGGAGCCAAGTTGCTGTACGCCTACTGCGAATCGACGGTGCCCCGCATCCAGGTCATCACGCGGAAGGCCTACGGCGGTGCCTACGTCGTCATGGACTCCAAGTCGATCGGCACCGACTTCGCCTTTGCGTGGCCGTCCGCCGAGCTCGCCGTCATGGGCCCACAGGGGGCCGTCGAGATCGTCTACCGCCGCGAGCTGGCCGACTCCGCCGATCCGGCCGCACGCCGCGCCGAGCTCGTCGACGACTACATCGGGCGCTACGCCAACCCGTATGTGGCGGCCGAGCGCGGGTACGTGGACGACGTCATCGACCCGGCCGACACCCGCCGGGTCATCGTGCGCAGCCTCGACCTGCTGGCGTCGAAGCGGGAGGAGCTCCCTCACCGCAAGCATGGGAACATCCCCCTGTGAGCGCTTCCCGCAAGGGCGACGAGCACGGCCTCGGCGCCCCCCAGCCGGTCGCCGGCGGCGCCTTGGTGGCCCCGCCCGAGGTGGTGGCGGCGATCGCGGCGGCCGTCGAAGAGTGCTGGCCGCGGTCGCGGCCGCGCGGGCGGACGGGATCCGGTCGCGAGCCGGGGGCGCCTGAATACGTCTGGCGGATGTCAGGGCGCTGGTGGTCGAAACCCGTCGCCCGTCGACGCGACCGGCCCTGGTCGGACCACCGTGAGCACGGAGCCCTCGAGGGCGGCGGCAGGACCTGAGCGCACGGCAGGCGGCCGTTCAGAACAGCCCGGCCTCAGCCCTGCCCCCGGTGGGCGGCCGCCAGGCCGGCCATCTCCACGAGCATCTCCCCCATGGCGTAGTCCTTCGGCGTGTAGACGGCGGCCACGCCGGCACTGAGCAGTTTCGCCTGGTCCTGATCGGGGATGATCCCGCCGACGACGACGGGGGCGTCGACGCCCCGCGACCGCAATTGCTCGAGCACTTCCGGCACGAGCTCGAGGTGGCTGCCCGAGAGGATCGATATCCCGACGACGTCGACGTCCTCGTCGGCGGCGGCGGCGGCGATCTGGCCGGGAGAGCGCCGGATGCCCTCGTAGACGACCTCGAAGCCCGCGTCCCGCGCGGCCACGGCGATCTGCTCGGCGCCGTTCGAGTGCCCGTCGAGACCGGGCTTGGCGACGAGCAGCCGCGGGGGACCGCCCGCGAGCGACCGCACCGCCTCAGCCGCCTGTCGCAGCTCTGCGCCCCGGTGGCCGATGCCGCCGGCAACCCCCGTCGGCGCCCGGTACTCGCCGAACACCTCCCGGAGCGCTCCGGCCCACTCGCCTGTGGTGCCGCCGGCGTGGGCGAGGGCGATCGTCGCCGGCATGAGGTTCTCGCCCGACTCGGCCACGCGTTTCAGCTCGTCGATGGCCGCCCGGGCGGCAAGCCGGTCGCGACCGGCCCGCCAGGCGGCCACGTCGGCTCGCAGCTGCGCCTCGACGGCCGGATCGACCGTCACGATCGAGGCGGAGGGATCTCCCGGCAGATGGAGGGGTGACGGCTCGCTGGCGGTGTAGCAGTTGACGCCGACGACCTTCTGCTCACCCGACTCGATGCGCCGGAGGCGCTCAGTCTGGGAGGCGACAAGGCGCGACTTCAGCTCGTCGATGGCCGCGAAGGCCCCTCCCAGCTCCAGCACCTCGGCGAGCTCGGCGGCGGCCGCATCGGCGATCTCGCATGTCTTGGCTTCGATCACCTCGGAACCGGTGAAGAGGTCGGGGTACTCGAGGAGGTCGGACTCGAAGGCGAGCACCTGTTGGATGCGGAGCGACCACTGCTGGTCCCACGGTCGGGGGAGGCCGAGCGCCTCGTTCCAGGCAGGCAGCTGGATGGCGCGGGCCCGGGCGTCGCGTGACAGCGTCACGCCGAGCATCTCGAGCACGATCCGCTGGATGTTGTTCTCTGGCTGCTGCTCGGTGAGGCCGAGGGAGTTCACCTGCACGCCGTAGCGCAGGCGCCGGAGCTTTGGATCCTCCACGCCGTAGCGCTTCGCGCAGATGTCGTCCCACAGCCGCGAGAACGCCCGCATCTTGCAGGTCTCCTCGACGAAACGCAGCCCGGCGTTGACGAAGAAGCTGATGCGCCCGACCACCTGCGGCATCTCGGCGGCGGGCACCTGCCCCGAGTCGCGCACGGCGTCGAGCACGGCGATGGCGGTGGAGAGGGCGTAGGCCACCTCCTGCACGGGCGTCGCCCCCGCCTCCTGCAGGTGGTAGGAGCAGACGTTGATGGGGTTCCAGCGGGGCACGTTGCGCACCGTGTAGGCGACGAGGTCGACCGTGCAGCGCAGGCTGGCCGCGGGCGGGAAGATGTAGGTCCCGCGGGAGAGGTACTCCTTCACGAGGTCGTTCTGGGTCGTTCCCGCCAGAGCCGCCACGTCGATGCCCCGGCGCTCGGCGTTGGCCACGTAGCAGCCGAGCAGCCACGGCGCCGTGGCGTTGATCGTCATCGACGTGTTCATCTCGTCGAGCGGGATGCCCTCGAGGAGCTGGGACATGTGCCCGAGGTGAGCCACGGGCACGCCCACCTTGCCGACCTCGCCGGCCGCCTCCGGCGCGTCGGGGTCGTAGCCGATCTGGGTGGGGAGGTCGAAGGCGATGGAGAGGCCGGTCTGCCCCTTGGCGAGGTTCGTGCGGTACAGCTCGTTGGATGCCGTGGCCGAGGAGTGCCCCGAGTACGTCCGCATCACCCAGGGCTGGTCGGTCATGGCGACTCCAGCCTACGAGCGCTGATAGCTGTAGAAACCCTCCCCCGTCTTCCGCCCCAGCCGCTCCGCCGCCACCATGCGCCGGAGCCGCGGCATGGCGGCGTAGTTCGGGTCGCGGTGCTCCTCGTAGAGGGCGTCGAGGATGGCGACCGACGTGTCGAGGCCGACGAGATCGAGGAGGGCAAAGGGCCCCATGGGGAAGCCGCAGCCGCCCTTCATCGCCTCGTCGATGTCCTCCATGCAGGCCACGCCCTGATCGAGGAGGCGCACGGCGTTGTTGAGGTAGGGAAACAGCAACGCGTTCACTACGAAACCCGCCTGGTCCTTCACCACGATGGCCGTCTTCCCGCACGCCTCTGCGAAGGCCTTCGCCTCCTCGATCGTCTCGTCTTCGGCCGTGATCGGCCGGACGATCTCGACGAGCGCCATGAGCGGTGCCGGGTTGAAGAAGTGGATGCCGCAGACCTTCTCCGGTCGGCCCGTCTCCATCGCCATCTGCACGACCGGGAGCGTCGAGGTGTTCGTCGCCAGCAGCGTGTGGTCCCCGCAGATGCGGTCGAGCTCGGAGAACACGTGCTGCTTGGTGGCGAGGTCCTCGACGACCGATTCGATCACGAGGTCGCAGTCGGCCAGCTCGTGCAGATCGGACGTCGCCGAGATCCGCCCGGCGGCCTCGGCCCGCTCGGCCGAGCTGAGCGTGCCCTTGTCGACCCGTTTGTCGAGCGAGCGCTCCACGCGGGCGACAGTTCCCTCCGCCGTCGCCCGCTCGCGCGAGCGGAGGATGACGTCGTGCCCGGCGAGGGCGGCGCACTCGGCGATGCCACCTCCCATGATCCCGGAGCCGACGACACCAACGCGCTTGACCGTCATGGGGCTATGTTACTTGCGAGTAGGTCGAGGACGCATTCGGAGGTCGGCTCTTCCCCGCGCAGCCGAACACCCGTTCGGGATACACTGCGACGGTGACCGAGGTCCACCGTCGCACGCCGGACACGCAGCGGCCGGACCCGGTGGCGGGATTCCACCCGGCGGTGGCGGAGTGGTTTCGCCGAAAGTACGAAGGCGGGCCGACCGAGGCACAGGAGCTCGGCTGGAGAGCCGTCGCCGCCGGCAAGGACACGCTCATCGCCGCCCCGACGGGATCGGGCAAGACGCTGGCGGCCTTCCTCGTGGCCATTGACCGCTGCTACCAAGCGGCTGCTTGGGGCGAAGGCCGCCGCGGCACCGACGTCGTCTATGTCTCACCGCTGCGGGCCCTGACCGTCGACGTGGCGGAGAACCTCGAGCGCCCCCTCGCCGAGATCGCCGAAGTCGCCCGTGAGCTCGGTCACGCCGTCCCTGACGTGCGCGTCGCCGTCCGCAACGGGGACACGCCCCAGTCAGAACGTGCCGCCATGATCCGCACCCGACCGGAGATCGTCGTCACGACGCCCGAGTCCCTCTACCTGCTGCTGACGTCGCTGCGCGGACGCGAGCTGCTCGGGACGGTCCGGACCGTCATCGTGGACGAGATCCACGCCCTCGCTCGCGACAAGCGGGGCTCCCACCTCGCCCTCAGCCTGGAGCGCCTCGACAGGGTCGTGTCCGCCCACCGGCGCCAGCACGGCGAGCCACCCATGCTCGCCTTCCCGGCACCACCGGCCCTCCCCTCGCTCGACGACGGTGGCCGTCCCGTCCGCATCGGCCTGTCGGCGACGCAGCGGCCGATCTCGACGATCGCCCGGCTTCTCGTCGGCGCAGGACCCGGCCGCGAGGGCCCCGACGGCAGCCCTCGCTGCACCGTCGTCGACGTCGGCCACCGGCGGGCGCTCGACGTCGCCATCGAGCTGCCGGACGACGAGCTCGGGGCCGTCTCGACGCACGAGCAGCTGGCGGCCGTGCTCGAGCGCATCGCCGAGCAGATCAAGGAGCGGCGGACGACACTCGTGTTCGTCAACACCCGCAGGATGGCCGAGCGCGTCGCCCACCGCCTCGGCGAGCTCGTCGGTGAGGATCTCGTGCAAGCCCACCACGGCAGCCTCTCGATGGAGCGGCGCCTCCGCGTCGAGAGTCGCCTGCGCGCCGGCGACCTCAAAGCCGTCGTCGCCACGGCCTCGCTCGAGCTCGGCATCGACGTCGGTCCCGTCGAGCTCGTCTGCCAGCTGGGCTCGCCCCGGGCCATCTCGACATGGCTGCAGCGCGTTGGTCGCGCTCAACACCACGTGGGCGGGACGCCGACCGGGCGCCTCTATCCCCTCACGCGAGACGAGCTCGTCGAATGCACCGCCCTCTTCACAGCCGTTCGGCGGGCGGAGCTCGACGCCACCGTCCCACCCGTGGCTCCCCTCGACATCCTCGCCCAACAGGTCGTGGCAGAAGTGGCCACCGCCGGGCCGGAGGGCATCGGTGTGGAGGCGCTCTTCGAGCTCGTCCGGGGAGCCATGCCATATGCGGGCCTCGACCGCCCCCGCTTCGACGAGGTGCTCGAGCTCGTCAGCGAAGGCGTCATCACGGGGCGGGGCCGGCGGGGCGCTTACGTGCACCACGACCGGGTGAACGGCGTGTTGCGCCCCCGCCGAGGTGCCCGGCTGACGGCGACGACGTCGGGTGGTGCCATCCCGGAGGTGGCGGACTACCGCGTGCTCCTCGAACCGGACGAGACCCTGGTGGGTACCGTCAACGAGGACTGGGCCATCGAGTCGATGGCGGGCGACGTCTTCCTCCTCGGCACTCACACCTGGCGGATCCGCCGGGTCGAGTCAGGCACCGTCCGGGTCGTCGACGCCGAGGGCGCCTCGCCTTCGGTCCCTTTCTGGCTCGGGGAGGCGCCCGCACGGACCGATGAGCTCTCGCTCTCGGTGTCGCGGCTGCGCGAGGACCTGGAGGGCTGGTTGGAGAATTCGGTGGCGGCCGCCGTCGAGTGGCTGAAGGGCGCCGCGGGCGTGGACACCCGAGCCGCCGAGCAGGTGGTGGCGTACCTCGCCACGGCCAAGGCGGAGCTGGGCGCTTTGCCGACGGCGGACCGCCTCGTCGTCGAGCGTTTCTTCGACGACACCGGCGGGATGCAGCTCGTCCTCCACTCGCCCCGGGGCGCCCGCATCAATCGTGGGCTCGGACTGGCGCTGCGGAAGCGTTTCTGCCGGTCATTCGACTTCGAGCTGCAGGCGGCCGCCAACGATGACGCCGTCGTGCTCTCGCTCGGCCCCCAGCACTCCTTCCCGCTCTCCGACGTCGTCGGGTACCTCGCCCCGTCGAGGCTGGGCGACACCCTCGTGCAGGCCGTGCTCCCGACGCCGATGTTCGGCGCGCGGTGGCGATGGAACCTTTCACGCTCACTCGTGGCTCCTCGCTTTCGCGGGAGCCGGCATCTCCCCCCGGCGATCCAGCGCATGGAAGCCGACGACCTCATGGCGGCCATCTTTCCGATGCTGGCGGCCTGCCAGGAGAATGTCTCAGGCCCGATGGTCATCCCTGACCATCCCGTCGTCCGCCAGACGGTGGACGACTGTTGCTCCGAGGCGATGGATCTCTCCGGCCTCGTCACGTTCCTCGAGCGTCTGCACGCCGGCGACATCGAGACTCGCTTCGTCGACTCAGTCGCCCCATCGATCCTCTCGGAGGAGATCCTGAACGGGCGCCCGTACACTTTCCTCGACGACGCACCGCTGGAGGAGCGCCGCACGCGGGCCGTGCAGCTCCGCCGGGGCGTGCCCGTGGAGGCCGCCGATCTCGGCCGGCTCGACCCGGAGATCGTCGCCAGGGTTGCCGAGCAGGCTCGGCCCGAGCTGCGGGACGCCGAGGAGCTGCACGACCTCCTCGACTCCCTCGTGCTCGGCGAGGGCGACCCCCGCTGGGAGGAGTGGTTCCGGGGGCTCGTGGCGGACGGCCGCGCCCTCGAGGTTCACCTCCCGGCCGTCGCCGCCGGGTCCGCCCGAGCCGGGCCGCCTGCGGCGCAGACACCCCGCTGGGCGGTGACCGAGCAGCGAGCGGCCGTGGCGGCGCTCATCCCGACGGCGAGGTTCTCTCCCCTGCCCGCCGGCTCGGGTGCCGCCCCGCCGCTGGTGGAGGACGTGCTCGTCGAAGCCGTGCGGGGTCACCTGCAGGTGAGCGAGCCGCTCACGCCGGAGGATCTCGCCGAACGGACGGGCATCGGCACAGCCCGCCTCGGCGAGATCCACACGGCCGTCGCCCGGCTGGAGGGCGAAGGATCCGTCCTCCAGTGCCACGTCGGTGACGACGCCAAGGCGCGCTATTCGGCCCGTCACCTCCTCATGCGCATCCATGCGGCCGCCCGCGACCGCTCGCGGCGAACCGTCGAGACGGTCTCGGCTCAGAGCCTCGTGCGCTTCCTCGTCTCCTGGCAACACGTCGGGCCGGGGCACCGGCTCGTCGGCGCCGGCGGCCTCTCGGAGGTCGTCCAGCAGCTGCAGGGGGTGGAGGCACCGGTCGAGTCGTGGGAGTCGCACCTCTTGCCGGCCAGGGTCGCCGGCTACCAGGCCGCTCTGCTGGACGAACTGTGCAACCAGGGCGAGGTGGGTTTCGGGCGGCTCGGGCTGAAGTCACCTGAGCTCATCGGTGGGCTCGGGGAAGGGGGCGACCGTCGCCGACCCGGGGCGACGCCCTCGCCGGCCACTCCCCTTGGTTTCTTCCGCCGCGAAGACCTCGACTGGCTGCTGGCCGCCGTCCGGGCGGGCTCGGTGCCCGAGCAGCCCACCCTCGGCGCCTCGGCTGACGTCGTGGCCGCCTTGCGCGACCGGGGCGCCCTCTTCCTCACGGACCTCTGCGCTGTCACGGGCCGCATGCCGATCGAGGT
The DNA here is from genome assembly GCA_035623975.1 of Acidimicrobiales bacterium. Taxonomy (GTDB): domain Bacteria; phylum Actinomycetota; class Acidimicrobiia; order Acidimicrobiales; family Bog-793; genus JAKACA01. The sequence continues at coordinate 9,657 of DASPSK010000110.1, forward strand.
GGCTGACGCCCTCTGGGACGGGATCGCCCGGGGTCTCGTCACCGCTGACGGCTTCCAGGCCGTACGGTCGCTCCTTGGGGGAAGGGCCCGGCTCGGCAACCTCGTGCGAGACGCCGGATCGCCACGGCCGGCAGGGGCCAGGCACCGGCAGACGTTGCCCCGGCCGGGTCGACCCCGACCCCGCGTGCGACCGGCACTGACCGGGGGCCGCTGGTCCCTGCTGGAGGGGAGCCCGGCTTCCGCGGGCGTCTCAGGGAACGAAGCCGGTGCTCCCAGTGGTGCCGGGGGCGATGCCTACGACGCCGACGAGCTCGCCGAGGCGATGGCCGGTCAGCTCCTGCAGCGATGGGGCGTCGTCTTCCGTGACCTCGTCGTGCGTGAGCTCATGGGAATCGGCTGGCGAGAGGTCCTCTGGGCGCTGCGCCGGCTCGAGGCGCGCGGAGTCGTGCGTGGCGGCCGCTTCGTGAGCGGTTTCACGGGGGAGCAATTCGCCCTGCCCGAGGCCTACGAGCAGCTGCGCACGATCGCAGGCACAGCCGCCGAGGGCCACGTCGTGCGCCTGTCGGCAGCCGACCCGCTCAACCTAACAGGGGTCATCCTGCCCGGACGGCGCGTGCCGGCTGTCCGCACGCGGACGATCGTCATCTCCGATGGGGTGGTGACCGACGGCAGCGGTGACGCCACCGCCAAGGGGCGAGCCGGCGACCGCGCCGGCTGAGAGGGCGACGGCCAGGAGCAGCCGACCGTCAGCCGGAGAACGACCACCCGGGGCGCGTGAGCTGGGCGGTGACCCGCCCAGCGCGGGAACCGATCGAGATCGCCGGAGCGCCGGACGCCCACATGAGCACGGGCTCCACCGGCCGTTGAGCGGCGAGGCGCTGAGCGATGAGGTAGCTGAGAGCGGGGTGCGCAACCCGCGCGAGGAGGTCGCTGTCATCGCAACCGGCCTCCCCGCGCGGGAACGCGTTCCGCCACCCGTCGCAGCCGGGATCGTTGTGATCCTCCGGATCGGATTGCGCAGAGAGCTGGCCCGGGCTGTCGCCGTCGGCGCTCTCATGCCGAGGCTGGGCAGCGCCATCGGCGACCGCGGCGTCCAGCCGAGCAAAGGCGGCGTCCCTCGTCGCCGCTCGCTCGTCGGACCCGCTCCCTGCGACATTTTGCGGCCCGGAGGCATCGCTTCGGGGCGATGCCTCCGGGGCCGACTCCATCGGACCTGCCTGTGGCCCCCGCGCCGATGGAGAACCTGCCAGCGATCCGGAAGCTCTCGACCGCGTGACGAGGTTCCGGATGCGGGCTACGAAGTTGGAGATGTGGAGGGGTTTCTCGAAGAAGTCGTCGGCGCCGTTCGACCGCGCCACCAGCTCGGTCTCGTTCTCGGCGAACGAGGTCATGACGGCGATCCCGATGCCCGGACGCGAGAGCCGGGTAGCGCGGGCGAGCTCCATGCCGTTGCGGCCAGGCAGCCGGTAGTCGGCCAGCAGCACGTCGAACGACTCGCAGTCGAGCCGGGCGCTCGCCTCCTCGGCATCGGTCACCCAGGAGGCCTCGAATCCGTTGCGGGAGAGGACACGAGTGACGAACAGGGCCGTGGACTCGTCGTCCTCTACGACGAGCACACGCCCCGCTCCTGCTTCCCCCGCTGACATGCGGCCATCGTGACGGTCGCCGGTGAGAACCCGGTTCCCGTTGGGTTGCAATCCGGTAGCAATGCCTCCGGCGGGCGGGGGCGCCGCCGGGCCCGCCCGTTCAGCTGCGGTCGCTG
>DASPSK010000111.1:0-7844 GCA_035623975.1 Acidimicrobiales bacterium
GGCGGCCCTCAACGCCGGCGGGTATGCCCAAGTTGACTCAATCTCCTGCAGCTCTGCCGACAACTGCAGCGCAGGCGGGTACTACTACGACGCATCGCGCCATGACGAGGCCTTCCTCGTCAACGAGGCGAGCGGCCACTGGGGCAAGGCCGAGGAGGTGCCCGGCACGGCGGCCCTCAACGCCGGCGGGCAGGCCACCGTCGACTCCGTCTCGTGCACCTCTGCCGGCAATTGCAGCGCCGGCGGGGCCTACTACGACGCCCTGGGCCACCAGCAGGCCCTCGTCGTCAGCTATTTTCCCCGTCCGGCGGTGACGAAGCTCCTTCCCCACGAGGGACCGGCCTCCGGTGGCACGACCGTCACGATCACGGGCAAGAACCTTTTCGGGTCGACAGCCGTCCACTTCGGCACCGGCGTCGCAAGGATCGACCAGGTCGTCTCGGCGACCGAGATCAAGGTCACCTCGCCGAAGGGCTCGGGCACTGTTGCCGTCACGGTTACCACCCCCGGAGGGACCTCTACGAAGACCGAGGCAGACCGCTACACCTACTGAACTGAGCAAGGCAGCTCGGCTCATGGCGTTACTGCTCGACAGCCGTACAGCGGCGTCGACTGGGGAGCAAGTCGCCGGAGTACGCCAGTCTGCGAGGCAAGGCCTTGGGATGGGACTCTCGACGAGAGCTAAAGTCCCAGCTCGGAGGGATGGCAGAGCGGACGATTGCGACGGTCTTGAAAACCGTTGGGTGATGAGCCCCGGGGGTTCGAATCCCTCTCCCTCCGCCGAGAGTGGCCCCGTCGCCGTGATCGCCTCGGGCGGCGCTTGTTGGGCGACCTCGTGCCTTCGGCCTCCCATTACGCTGAGTTGATGGCGCTCTCCCTGGCCGAAGCGACGGCTCGGCTCACCGAGCCGGGTCAGCCGTTCGAGGTCGTGGAAGCCGATATCAGGGGCATCCCCACAAGGGTCTGGAAGAACTGCCCGCCGACGCTTCGGTCCATCCTGGAGCAGTCGAAGGGTTTCGGGGACGCCACCTTCGTCGTCTACGAGGACGAGCGCATGTCCTTCGCCGAGCACTTCGCCGAGGCAGCCACGTTCGCCACGCTGCTCGCCGGTCGATACGACGTGCAGGCGGGCGACCGGGTGTCCATCGTCATGCGCAACTATCCGGAATGGGTCGTCGCCTTCTGGGCCGTCGCCGCTCTCGGCGCCGTCGTCGTGCCGCTCAACGCCTGGTGGACGGGCCCGGAGCTCGCCTACGGTCTGGACGACTCGGGCACGAAGGTGGCGGTCGTCGATGGCGAGCGGCTCGGCAGGCTCCTGCCCCATCTCGGCGAGCTTCGGCGCGCGAGCCTGGAGCACGTCATCGCCGTGCGACCGGACGACGCCCACGCCGCCATCGGCGTCCCGCCCGACGTCGACCGGTACGAAGACATCATGGCCGACAGCCCCGACGACGATCCGCACCTGCCTCCCGCCGACATCTCCCCGGAGGACAACGCCACGATCTTCTACACCTCGGGCACGACGGGGAAGCCAAAGGGGGCCCTCGGGACGCAGCGCAACATCTGCACGAACCTCCTCAACCTCATGTTCATCGGGGCTCGCGGGCAGCTGATGTCTCCGCTCTCGCCACGTGCAGCGTCGAGCACCACCCAGAACGCCTGCTTGCTGTCGGTCCCGCTCTTCCACGCCACGGGATGTCACTCGATTCTCGTGACGAACACGGCGAGCGGCGGCAAGATCGTCATGATGCGCCGCTGGAACCCTGAGCGTGCGCTCGAGCTCATCGAGCGTGAGGGCGTCACGATCTTCGGGGGTGTGCCGACGATGGCATGGCAGGTGCTCAACTCGCCTGACTTCGCCACGCGTGACACCTCGAGCGTGCGAACCGTCTCCTACGGTGGCGCCCCGGCGCCACCGGAGCTCGTCCGCCGCATCAAGCAACAGTTCCCCGGCGGGAACGCTTCCAACGGTTACGGCCTCACCGAGACCTCGTCGGTGACGAGCATGAACTCCGGCGACGACTACGTGCGCAAGCCGGAGAGCTGTGGCCCGCCGGTCCCCGTCTGCGAGGTGCGGGTCGTCGACCCCGACGGCAACGACCTTGCGCCTGGCGATGCCGGTGAGCTCTGGATCAAGGGCCCGAACGTCGTCAAGGGCTACTGGAACAAGCCCGAGGCGACGGCGGCGAGCTTCAGCGACGGCTGGCTGCACACGGGCGACGTCGCCCGCGTGGACGACGAGGGCTTCATCTTCATCGTCGACCGGGCGAAGGACATGGTGATTCGGGGAGGCGAGAACGTCTACTCGGCCGAGGTCGAGGCAGCCCTCTTCGAACACCCCGCCGTGGCGGATGCGGCCGTCATCGGCGTTCCCCACGCCGTGCTCGGCGAGGAGGTGGGGGCCGTCGTCGTTCTCCGGCCCGATGCCGTCGCGACCGCTGACGAGTTGCGGGCCTACGTGGCGGAGCGGATCGCTTCGTTCAAGGTGCCTGCGCACATCTGGATCAGCTCGGAGGCGCTGCCGAGGAACCCGGCGGGCAAGGTCCTCAAACGCGACCTCCGTGCCCAGGTTCTCTCCGTGGAAGGGGCGGAGGCGTGACGACGGGGGAGGGTTTCTCTACGCGAGCCATCCACGGCGCCCGTGTCCCCGAAGTGCGCCAGATTCCTGCAAGCGTCCCCATCTACCAGACGGCCACCTGGGGGTTCGAGACCCAGGAGGAGTATGCGGAGGTGATCGCCTTCGAGCGTCCGGGGCACACCTACGGTCGCGGGTATGGCAACCCGACCGTGGAGGCGTTCGAGGCGGTCATGGCCGAGCTCGAGGGCACGGAGGCGGCCTTCGCCTTCTCGTCGGGTATGTCGGCCATTCACGCTGTGTCGCTGGCGCTGGCTGTCGCAGGCGACCGGGTAGTCGTCAGCCGGGAGCTCTATGGCGGGACGTACGCCCTCTTTTCGAAGGTGCTTCCCCGTTACGGCATCGAGGTGGAGGAGGTCGAGTCGCACGACCTCGAGGCAGTGCGGGCGGCGCTGCCCGGCGCCGCCTTCTTCTACGTGGAGACGATCGCCAACCCGCGGTGCACGGTGGCCGACCTGGAAGCCCTGGCTTCGTCGTGCAGGGATGCGGGAGTGCCGGCTGTCATCGACAACACGTTCGCGTCGCCGTGGCTGTGCAACCCGGCGTCGCTCGGTTTCGACTTCGTCGTGCACTCGGTCACGAAGTACATCGCCGGCCACAGTGACGTCGTCGCCGGCGTGGTCTGCTGCTCGGCGCAGGCGCGTTCGACCGTGCAGGGGGTGGCGATCGAAGTGGGCGGCGCCATGCAGCCCTTTGACGCCTGGCTGGCGATCCGCGGCCTGCAGACCCTCGAGGTTCGCCTCGATCGCCAGTGCCGATCAGCTCTGATCCTGGCCGAGATGTTGGCGGGCGAGACCGCCGTGTCGGCGGTTCACTACTCCGGGCTCGTCTCCCACCCGCAGCACGAGCGCGCTTCCAAGCTGCTCCGCCCCGGCTACTTCGGCGGCATGTTGTCAGTCGAGGTGTCTGGAGGCATCGGAGGGGCGGCGGCGTGGTGCGAAGCGCTCTCGACGGCATGGATCGGCGCCTCCCTCGGCGGCACGCATACGCTCGTCACGCATCCGGCTTCCACGACGCACCGCCAGGTGGCCGCTTCCGAACGCGCCGCTCGAGGGCTGACCGACGGCCTTGTCCGCATCAGCACCGGGCTAGAGAACATCGAGGACTTGCTGGCGGATTTCTCCCATGCATGCAGGACGGTTCGCCTCGGCTGACACCGGCTCGACCTCGGCTCAACGTCGGCTCGACGTCGGCTGACGTCGGCTCAGCCTCAGGGCGTGAACCCCATCGACCCGAGGACCCGTGCCACCAGCCCGGCGTCGCCCACGACACTCACGCGGTCGTCGCTCGCATCAGCCCGGCCACAGGCGAAGGCGAGGAGGTCGGCGAAGGGAATCGCCGCCGTGGTGACAGCTTGCATGCCGCCACCGGCGACGCCCCCGATCTCGATCCGGCGGGCGCGCCCGTCTGCGCCGGTCACGGTCTCGATGATGACCCGTTGTGTCGTGAGCTCCTCGACCCTGCGGGCGACGACGCCGGGGAGCATTTCGGCGAGGAGATCGCCCACGACCGCCGCAGCCTGGCCATCGAGGTTGCCCGGTCGGCCGAGTGCGCGCCTCACGTCCTGCTCATGGGCGAAGCAATCGAACGTCCGGATTGACAGGAGCCGCCAGTACGGCATCCTCCAGCCGAACGGACCCTCGGTGATGTCCTCGGCCGCGCGGTCGCTGGCTCGTCGGATCTCGAGTCCCCGCTTCGTGGCAGCGTGGAACTGGCGCACGAGCTCCTCCGGCGGCAGGCCGCGCCGGAAGTCCACCTGGATCTCAAGGCGACGCAGGTCGTCGACGAGGTGATCCATGCCCTCGGGCAGGGTGTGATCCGGATCGGGCAGACCAGCCAGCTGATCTTCGAGGCCGATGATGTGGCTCACGACGTCTTGCACGTCCCAACCCGGGCAACCCGTGGGGATGTGCCATTCCGCCGGCTGCAAGGACTCGAGCAGATCTTCCAGCGAGCTGCAGGTCTCCGCCAGGGAGTCGAGGATCTCCTCGACGCTGCGATGGGACGCCGTCGCCACGGGGGCGTGGGAGGACTCCTTCTGTCCGGTCATCGGTCGCCTCCATCGATGCGAACTCCTGCGCCCGCGGGCACGGGGCGAGGTTGGGCGCTGTCTAGCAGGGTGCCGTCCGGGCGGCAACGGCTGCAGTCCGCTCGGGTTCGGGTCTCGCGGGCCGCCTGTAGTCGGCTCGCTCGTGCCGTGGCGGGGGCCGATCGCGCCTACGATCTCTAGGCCGACAGGCCGGACGGCTGCAGGAGGGCGCGCTCTCCGCGGCGGACGGCAGGTCTCGCCCGGGTAGCTCAGTGGTAGAGCAGCGCACTCGTAATGCGCAGGTCATGGGTTCGAATCCCATCTCGGGCTCCAGGTGTCGGGCTCCAGGTGTCGTGGAAAGAGTCGTTGGCGACGATCTCTGTCAGTCTTGGTGAGCGACCGAGGGGTCGGCTAGCCGCGGACCGCTTGCCGACATCGTGTCCCCGGCGCCATTTACTCGTCGCCGCCGAGGCAGACTGTCCTGGATGGTTACGCATCTCACCATCGTCCTGCCGGGTCGGGGATATGGAGCCGAAGGGCCGGCACTTCGCTTTCCGCGTCTCGCCCTCGAGGAGCTGGGCGCTGGCACTGTCATCGTCGAGTACCCGGCTGAGCGCGAACTCATGAACGGGCGGGAGAGCCTGGCAGTTCTCCACCGTTCCGTCTCGACGCAAGTGGAGACCTTCGTGGCGGAGGCTCAGCCAGCCGCAGTCACCTTCCTTGCGAAGTCTCTCGGCACGATCGGGCTCGCCACCCTCGATGACCCTCGCAACCTCGCAGGCAACGTCGACGCGATCTGGATCACTCCCATCTTCGGACAGGAACCCGTCTGGTCCGGAGCCATCCGGCAGGGGCTCCGGTCGCTCCTCGTCGCAGGCGAGGCAGACCCGCTCCACGAGCCTGAACGCTACGAGCAGGTGCGCCGGGCTCTGGGAGCTGATTCGCTCCTGTTACGCGGGGCGGACCACTCGCTGGAGGTTCCCGGCGACGTGCTGGCCACCATCGATGGCCTCCGCTCCCTCGTCCTGGCGGTCAGGGCCTTCGCAGCGAGCGACAGAGCCGCCAACCGGACGACAGCGGCGGGTGACCCGTGACGGCCCCAGACAGCGCCGGGGAACCCGCCAAGCCCATCAAGTCGTCCCGCGCGAGTCGCGAGACGATGCGTTGCCTGCTCGAGGAGCTGAACACCCTCGACAGTGCCATCTACGACGCCGTGGCCAGCACTCCGACACCGACGCTGGACGTGGTGATGACCCGGATCTCGGACGCCGCCACGTACTCGCGGCTCTGGCTGCTCATCACGACCGCTCTGGCTCTGGCAGGCGGCGATCGGGGCCGACGCACGGTCGTCCCGGGAGTGACGGCCATCGGCGGCACTTCGTTCCTTGTGGACCTGCTTGCGAAGCACCTCTCCCCGAGGAAGCGGCCGCAACGGTCGCCCGCAAACACGGGGCGCCAAGCGCGCATGCCGACCTCGAGCTCGTTCCCCTCAGGCCACGCAGCGTCCGCTTTCGCGTTTGCGACCACGGTGACGGCTGAGTTCCCCGAGCTTTCGCTGCCGATGTACGCCCTGGCGACCGCAGTGTGCGCCAGCCGCCTCCACATGGGCGTTCACTACCCGAGCGATGTGATCGCGGGCGCAGTCTTAGGGCTCACGTTGGGGATGGCAGTGCGGGAGAGCAGCCCGCAACTGAACCGCTACTTCGCCGCCTGGCGCCGTGAACACCCGCGCGCATGTCCTCACGATCACGAGCGGTGGAACATTCGCCCGGCATTCACTTGAGGGCGTCCGGACGAGTTGAGAGAGGAACTCCAGAAGCGGGCCCGTGACCGAACGCGCGAGCCTTGGTGCGGTCACCCACCTGACGCCGTAGACCCGCCTGGAAGCAGCCGCCGACGGTCCTCAAAATCAGCGAGTTTCCCGGACTAATCACGTCACCTGCAAGCTGATACTCATATGACGAATCCTCGTCGCGGCGCGGGTCGTCATCCAGCTGATATCAGGGCCTTGATTCGGGATTCGGCGAGGTGAAAGCGTGGCTTTCGGTCTGTCAGCGAGCTGACAACAGGGACCTGGCGTCGAGATCCGAAAGCCGGCCAGGACGCGGCGACGACAGGGCATGTCCGCTGGGCACGAATGGGCGTGATGCCATCGGCGAGGAACTGGAGTGGGCATCATCGGCAATGCACCCGACAGGAGGGCGGCGGCGGTTTGGGAGTCCTGTCAGAGGAGAGGCTTCGGCACCAGGCCTTCCACGACGAGGGGACGGATCGACAGAACCCTCTTCTCCTCGGCGACCGTCTCCAACACGCCCTCGGGGCGGCCACGTCGGGCCTCAGCACCCGAAGCCGGCGAAACGACGCCGCCCTGCGCGGATCTTTGCATTAATGATCTCGACGATGAGGCCGATACTCATATCGTGAGGCCCCCCGGCGACACTGCATCTCACCGCGTCGATACTTCGGCGCCTGACGTTGAGGCCGTGACGAGATGAAAGCGTGGCTGTCGGCCTGTCCAGCCTATGGAGAATGGGAGCTAGCTTGGCGCCGCGAGAGCCGGGCATGGCATGGCGACACGGCCGGCTCTCGAAGGAGGCCCGCATGCGTGCTTTCCGAATCCTGACCCCCGTGCTCGCTCTGGCACTCGTCGGACCCTTGGGCATCGGGGCGTGGTCACCCTCGGCCTCGGCGGCGACGGCCTCCGCCATCGCGGAGCTCGCGACCGCCAACATCGGTAAGCAGGCCTGCTCTGTCAACTCCTTGGGCGGGAGGGGTTTTGAGTCGAGTTGCACCGGCAACGGGGGAGAACCCGAGTACTGGTGCGCCGACTTCGCCAAGTGGGTGTGGGCGAACGCCGGCGTGGCCGACACGTCGCTGCTGAACCCGCTGGCTGGAAGCTTCTACCTCTACGGCCAGCAGTACGGCACGCTCTCAGCCGTGCCCGCCGTCGGAGACGCCGCCGTGTTCAATTACTACGGCGGCGGGGAGGCCGAGCACGTCGCCATCGTGACCCAGGTCAATCCGGACGGAACGATCGAGACGGTGAGCGGCGACTTCAACGGCGATCCCGGCGTCGAGTCGCGCTTCGCCTCGACTTCGTCGGTGGTGTTGAACGCCCCCGCCTATCTCGGGGTTCTCGGCACAACTCCCGACGAAATGGGCATGACAATCAGCGCCTTC
>DASPSK010000366.1:0-6204 GCA_035623975.1 Acidimicrobiales bacterium
CGCCCGCGGCCGCTCCCGGGCGCCGAGATATTGGTGGTCGACGAAGTCGAGCCAGATGGCCGAGGCGCCGAGGACGTCCAGCGCCCCGCTGTCCTCCTTGCGGCGCGCCGCCACCACGTCGTCGCCGGAACCGAACCCACCGGCGGCGTCCCAAGCGGTGGGTTTCGCCGGGTAGCGCGGCGGCCGGCCGGCGAACACCGTCACCACCGCCGATCCCGGGTAGCTGGCAATCAGCTCTCCGGCGCTGAGAACGGCGTCATCGAGATGGGGCGAGATGACGAGCAGCCGGTGGAGCACGCTCTGCTCCACCAACCCCCAGGTGAGCCCCTCGGTGAGACTGCGCTGGCTCATGGTCCGCTCCACCCGACCGAAGTCGGTCCCGCCGGTGACGGCGGCCCTCCCCGGCGCGGCAACAGCGCCAACGGCCGTCGCCTGTGCAGCAGGTGTCCGACCCAGATCGTCGCTCCACACCTCCGATGACCGAACACGAGTTTGTGCCAGGGCGACGCCCGGATCAACACCAACAATGGGGAAATGCGCTGGTGGGCCTCACGAGGGCCGTCCAGCGGGGGTTGCTCGCTTCGCAGGGAGCGGCGCCCTGGCCGCACACCGTGGCACGCATGCGCACGTAGACGGTCCTGAGACGCCTCAGAGCTGCGCCAGGAGCTGGTACTCAGGCTCGAGCAGTTCTCGCAGCCGGAGGAGCTCGGCCTCGGAGGGATGGGATGTCTCTTGGGCAGTCGGGGTAACGCGCTCGTGGCGGGGGAGGAGGGGAAGGGCCAAGCGTGATCCGAGTTCCTCGATCCCTTTGTCGAACGCCTCGGTCGACAGGACGAACGAGCAAGCCCGCAATGTATCGGCCGCCTCCGACACGTCGTAGCGAGCTGAGAACGTGTAGAGCTGAGCCAACAGCGAGCGCCGAGGCACTCGGTCGAGGAAGGCCCCGAATCCGTCGTCAGCCAGCCGGCGCTCCCACATGGCCACGTTGAACGGGGTCGCCGGGGCGTCCCCGGCGACCAGGTACTTGTAGAAGGAGACCACGCGCGCCACCGGGTCGCGTAACACAGTGACCGTGAAGGTCCTAGGCGGGAGCGCGACCTGGTGGGCGGGCAGATGGGACCATCCGTAGAAGTAGTCCCCCCGCTCCAGGACGATGCGGTGACCCGTGGCGAAGATGTAGCGGCCGCTCTTTGTCCTGAACATCCGGGAGGCTTCCATCCTGTGCTGCACGGTCATCGGGTCTTCGCCGCCGAGCGCGATGAAGGAGTTGTGCAGGCTGGTGCCGGCCGTCTTGCGGATGTGATGGCAATAGACCCGATGAGAGCCATCGGGGAACTCGTAGTGACGGGCCAAACGGGGATAGGAGCGGTCGAGGAGCAGCTCCGCCCGGACGCGAGCGGAGCCCACGCGCCGGCGTACCGAGGACATGGCCATCGTGGATCGCAGAAGAGCCGGCTGTCCGGATCAGACTCGGCCGGCCAGGCGCTTGAACGCCAGGCGCACGACATCGAGCGGGGATGCCCGCAGGGCCAGCGCCACCTGGCGGGCGGCGAGCCCGAACCGGCGCTCGTGCCCCAGCTGGTCCGCAAAGGCCATGGCGTCAGAAGCACACCAGCGGCGCATGAGGATCGTGGCCCGCCACGAGTGCCGCCACGTCCTCCAGTCGCCGCGGAGGACGGCGGCCCGCCTGGCGTCGCTGATGACCCGGGCGCCCTCGAGCCAGACGACCGCCGGGGTGGTCCGGTTCATGCTTCCAGCGTGGACCCGGTAGCGCAGCATCGGGCCGTCGACGAAGGCGATCCGTCCCAGCGTCGCCAGCCGCAGGAACATGTCGAGGTCGTCGGCTGACCTGTAGGTCGAGTTCATCCCGCCTATCACGCTGAAGAGCTCCCGGTCCACCAACAGGGTGCTCGGCAGGTAGCCCGTGCGGTAGCTGATGAGCTCGTCGAAGTCGGCGCGGCGCGAAATGCCGCCCTTGACGACGTTCCCGTCCTCGTCGACCCGGACGTAATTGGTGACCGAAGCCGCAACCCCGTCCCAGCCGTCGAGCGCCTGCAGCTGCCGCTCGAGCTTCTCGGGCGCCCATGCGTCGTCGTCGTCGAGGAGGGCCAACCACCTGCCCTGCGCCTCGAAGGCCCCCCGGTTCACGGCGAAAGCCCTCCCGGGGATCGGCTCGTCGACCAACCGCACGCGGCTGTCGGGCGCGAGGCAGGAGACGTCCACGCCCGGAGCGTTGCGGACGACCAGCACCTCGACGTCCTGCACCGTCTGCCGCAGAGCCGATTCCACGGCCTCGCCCAGCAGCGTTCCGCCGCGGGCCGTCGGGATCACGACCGATACCAGTGGAGAAGCGCCGGCTCTCTCCGCGCCCTTGGCAGCGCCGCTCGGCATCTCTGCAGGCTATTGAACCACTTGCCGCAGCTCGAAGCCCCTCATCATCGTTCCGCCCCGCGCCCGTGACGCCAAGGGGTCGTGGGGAAGCCCCTAGCGTCTGCCGCGGGTCGCCTTGCGGACCGGAGCCTTGCGGCCGGCAGCCTTCCTGGCGGGGGCCTTCCTGACCGCCGCCTTTCCGGCGGGGGCTTTCCTCGCGGGGGCCTTCCTGGCCGGAGCCCTACGGCTGGCAGCCTTCCTCGCGGGGGCCTTCTTGGCCGACGCCCTCGTCGCTGGGGCCTTTTTGGCCGGGGCGGCGGCCTTGCCTGCGGCCTTCACCACTTCCTCGAGGATGGGGAAGGCCCCGCGCTTGAGGCGGGGAGCGTTGGCAGGGTTGAGCACGGCGTCCTTGAAGGCCTTGACCGGGGTGATCCGGGCCTTCTTCGAGGCCTTAATCCAGATCTGCTCACCGGTCGCCGGGTTCCTGCCCATCCGGGCCGGCCGGTCGACCTTCACGAACTTGGCGAAGCCGCTGATCGCCACCGCTTCGCCCTTGGACACCACCGACGTGACCACGTCGGTGAACCCTTCGAGGACCTTCGAGACGGTGGGGAGGTCCACATCCGAGTGAACCGCCACCGACTTGGCCAATTCGCGCTTGTTCATGGCCGGTCTTTTTAACGCACCTTCACGAGCAAGTCGAGTATCTCCGCCGGATTTCGGGAACTTTTTCGAGGAGGCCCGCCGGCGAGAGCGGCGGGATTCGCTACAGAACGTTGGGCCCGTGCCGCTGGGTCGTGTGAATCAGCAGGAGCCACGCCAGGGCAACCGCGGCGACGACGAAGGCGACGAGGGCGCCGTGGCCGAGTCGCCTGAGCCTGCTGTCCCCACCAGAGGGAGCCCGCCACATGCAGATGGAGGCGTACGGGCCGGCGAAGCCCAAGCCGAGGCTCACGACCACGACGAGGATGGAACCCCCGCGGATGCTCACCTCCCGGCTCGTCACTTGGATGCTGAAGAGGATCTCAGCGACGATCGCGCATGCCGCCAGGAGGGCGCCACTGAGCGTCACAAAGACCAAGGCGGTCGTGGGTGGCAGGGCGGACCGCTCTTCGGCGGCGAAGTGCTCGCTCCACATCGACGTCCCCGGCGGCCCGCAGGTCCGGTCTAGGAGAAGGCCTTGTTCACACGCTCGATGAAGTACATCCACGTCACCCGCTCGTCGGGCGTGAGATCCGAGGCGTGGTGGTCCCGGGTCCAGTCGACGTACTCCTTTGCCAGCCGGTACGGAGTGAACTCGGGTCCGACGGCTTCGGCGAAGACCTGGGTGATCGGTAGCGCCCCCCAGTCCCGGCCGATGTCAGCCGAGACGTCCCAGCCGATGTCCTTGCCGATGGCGACCAGGGTGTCCCGCAGCAGCTCCTCGATGTGCGGAGCCTGCACCGGCCCCGAATAGACGTCCTTGGTACGGACCACCCGGGTGTCTCCCAGGGTCTCCACCAGCTGCTGCTGCTCCGTGGCCCGGGGGCCGGCGGTGTCCGAATCCAGCAGGGCGGCCACCTGAAGGCCCTCGGCCTGGAGGAAGGTGGAGTAGTAGGCCATCTTGGCCAGTGTGCTGGCCGGCACCAGTTCGATCTGCCGGTCCAGCGTGGCGATGCCGGCGTCGGCGAGCAAGGTCGCCGTGGCCTGGAGATAGAAGTAGTCGGCCAGGCTCTCGAGCACGAAGGTGCGTCGTCCGGCGAAGAAGGACGTGGCCATGTCATAGGCGAGCGCCTCCTGCAGCGGCAGCAGGGAGGCGGGGTCCTGGGCGACGAGGTCGTCGTGGACCTCTGTTCCGCTCCTTCGGTCCGGAAGCTCGACGAGCCGGACGAGGCCGAGCTCGTTCGCCCCGATGAGGAAGGGTGAGTGGGTGGTGAAGACGAGTTGGTTCGCCTCCCCCAGCTTCGACAGCGTGTGGCGGAACTGCCGCTGCTTGAGCCCGTGGAGGCTCAGCCCGGGCTCGTCGAGAAGGAGGATTGCGTCCCCGCTCCGGCTGGCGGCCTGGCCGAAGAAGACGATGAAGAAGGAGACCAGCCATTTGAATCCCTCGGAGCGCTGGTCGAGCTCGATCTGGACCCCGAGGGAGTCCTCGACGACGACCTTCAGATACTGCTGGTCGGCGGTGATCCGGACGGTGAAGTTCTCCTGAGGGTAGCCGTCGTCCTCCGACTGGCCCTGCCACACCGCCCTCAGGTGGCTGGTCAGCTTGAGCGAGGCGGAGTTGAGCGCAGCGTCCCGCTCGTCGAGCTGGGCCCGGTACTGCTCGAACCCGGCATGGTCGCCCGTCTCGGGCTCCTTGGCCTTGCCGAGGTCCGACAGCTGGCGGGCGGAGAAGTTGAGAAGGTTGAGCAGGCAGAAGTTGCCGTAGTTGTACTCGTCCGTTTCGTTGATGGCGCCCGCGTCCACGGCGTCGGCCAGATGGCCGAGGTGGAGGATGGGCGTCACCGACGGATACGTCGACACGTACACCATGACCGGAAGGCGACGCCGGCACTCGATCAGGCCCTGGCTCTGGATCCGCAGAGAGTTGAGCACGTCCCTGACGGCGGCGACGTGGGCCATCTGCTGCGGCTGTGCGGGGTCCAGTAGAGGCACGACCACGGCGTCGAGCCATTGCACCAGCCGGGCCGCCGCCCCGGAAGGGATCTCCCCGGCGGTCACCCCGGCCAAGATGAGCTCGAGCTGGGCCGACGCGGTGGTGGGGGCCGGCTGCTGCGAGAACGCGTCGGTCTCGGTCTTCGCCTCGCGAGCGAAGGCCAGGCGCCGGTCCGCGTATGCGCCGAGCGTGCGCAGGGGGTCGCCGAGGCGCTCCATGGTGGGAGGTTCGGGGGCGTGGAGGAGCGCGTCCTTCACCGACCCGTCGAGGTGGACCGAGCGGTAGTACCGGCATTCGCCGAGAAGCGGCGAGATCGTCGTCAGCTCGGAGCGCTCGCTCTCGTCGAGGTCGTACTCGGCTTCGACCACCAGGATGTCCGCTGGGCGGAGCTCGCCACTTTGGATCCGGTAGTAGTCGGCGCGTGGGAAGTCGCGCAGCGGGTCGAGCTGTCGGGCGAGCCGCCCCGGGTTGAGCTGCTCGAGGGCGCGCAGCACCGCAGTCTTCCCGCCTTCGTTGGGTCCCACGAGGATGGTCTTCGCCTCGTCCAGCTGGAACCAGCCACTGTCTTTCACACTTCTGTAGTTCTGCACCCTGGCGCGTCGGAGCCTCATGGGATCAGTCCTCCTCACTGCATATCGAGCTCATCGCTGGTCAACTCCCACCAGTCGTGCCGCGATCGCGGCCAGACGTTCGCCGACCGGAGGCCGCTGACGGCGCGGGGGTTTCTGCTCGGCGGGAACGGCGGCGATCGTTTGGGTCGGCTCCTCCGCGGCCGGGAGGACGACCCCCGCCGAGTCGGCCGGTCCGTTCGCTCGAGCCGGCCCGCTGGCCCCGAAGCTCCCGAAGCCGGGCCACTCGGTCCCGTCGTCGTTCCACCAGCCGCGCGCTGCAGGCTCGAGCGGTTGGCTGGGTGGTGGTGGTGGCGGCGCCGCCGCCGGCTCGTTCTGGACCGGGAGCGACCAGGCCGGCCAAGGGTGCCCCGGCGACGACCCGACGGGCTCGGGCTGGCGCTCCGGCTCGACCTCCGGCTTCGGCTCGGGCGCGGCGGGTGGCTCCGTCCAGTCGAAGGCGAACGCCCCCGCCGGACTGGGCGCAGCAGCAGGAGCAGGAGCCTCGAACTCGATGAAGGGCACCTCTTCCTTGTAGAGCAGCCCCCGGGTCACCCATCCCCTTTCCTCGGCGGCGACGAGGACGGGCGG
>DASPSK010000368.1:0-8124 GCA_035623975.1 Acidimicrobiales bacterium
CCGGCGGCACCGCTGATCTTGCCGGTGCCGGAGAAGGGGATCGGAGTGGGGCAGGTCTCGGTGGCGGTGGCCGTGGAGCCGCTGCCCGAGACGGTGCTGGCACCGACGAGCGTCCCCGTGCCGGAGCCCGTGACCGAGCCCGTGGCCGCATCGTTGTTGATGAGGAGGGAGGCGACGCCGGAGTAAGAGCCGGAGAAGGCCACGGTCTTGCTGGCCTGGGTCGTGGTGGTGACCTTCGTCGTCGTCGTGGGCGCCTTCGTCGTCGTGGTGACCTTCGTCGTCGTCGTGGACGCCTTCGTCGTCGTGGTGACCTTCGTCGTCGTGGGCGCCGCCGTCGTGGTCGGCGCTGCCGTCGTAGTCGGCGCCGCCGTCGTGCTGGTCGTCGTGGCGGCCGCCGACGTGGACGTCGTAGTGGCCTTGGAGCTTCCACACCCGGCCAACACGAGCACGAGCGCCGCGGTCCCGATGGCGGCGAGCTTGTGCATCATGCTCCCCCTTCTCGTGGCATGCGTTGAAGTTCGAACCGAAACATGAATGTTGTCCTCCTCTTCGGGTCAGCATCCCCCCTGGTGGGGGACGAGCGATAGGGCCGAAGGACTCCAGTTGGCGGCCACATTCCTTCAAGTGCGGCTGTTGGTTTGCAGCTGGCGTCGCTGTCAGCGATGCCGCCACAATTCAAAGTGTTGAATCCCATCGCTCACAGCGATGCCGTGCCGGCGGACTCGCCACCGCGTCACCCCACAGCCCTAGAGAGCGCCTGTGGGCGCCCCGGCCGCAGCCGCCACCACGCCGAGCAAGCCGCAAGTCAACAGCACGATCACGACGTTTCGCCGTAGGCCGAGGAGGGCCACGGCCGCAAGGGCGGCGAGCCCGGCCTGCCAGAGGTGCCCGATCTCGAGGCTGAGGGGCACCGCTACTCCGGCGATGGCACCGATGGCACACGCACCGGCTCCCGTGAGAAACGCCTGCACGCCCTCGCTCGCGCGAATCCGGTCGAAATGAGGTGCTCCCACGGTCACGAACACGAACGACGGCGCGAAAGCCACGCCGGCGGCGAGCAGGCCGCCGTCCAAGCCTCTGGCGGCGTAGCCGACGACGGCGACCGTCTGCACGACGGGACCCGGCGTGATCTGTCCGAGGGCGACGGCGTTGAGGAACTGGGCATTCGTCATCCAGTGGTAGGCGCTGACGGCGTCGTGCTGCATGAGGGGCACGATGACGAAACCCCCTCCGTAGGAGAGGGCACCCACCTTGAAGGCCACCCAGGCGAGGCTGGCGATGCCCCCGAGGGCGGGCGCCACCACGAGGAGGGGAAGACTGCCTGCGAGCCGCTGGGGCTGCGCCCGCCCGGCCCAACGCTCACGTCCCACCTCGAAGGCGCCGCAGGCGAGCAGGGCGAGCGCGAGAAATTGGCCGGCGGTGGCGGCGGCTGCACCGCCCACCACCAGGTAGAGGATCCAGAGCCTCTCCTTTGCCGCCTCACCCCTCACTCGCTTCCAGGCCGCCGGCAGCAAGCCGAGGGCCGAGCTGACGGCCACGGCCGGCACGCCCGCGCCTGCGCCGAGCTCGGCTCCGAGCACCCATTTGGGTGCGTGGTGGGCGAAGAAGAGCGACGAGAGGGCGACGATGATGACGAGGCCTGGGGTGATGAAACACAGCCCGCCGAGGAGGGCTCCCAGCAGGCCTCGCAACCGCCACGCGCAGAAGATGGCGAGCTGGGTCGAGGTTGGCCCGGGCAGCAGGCTCGTGGCGGCGATGCCATCCTCGAATTCGCGCGCCGGCAGCCACTTGTGTTCCTCCACGCAGAGCTTGCGGAACAGGGCGATGTGGGCTGATGGCCCGCCGAAGCCGGTGATCCCGATGCGGGACCACTCGCCGGCGATGGTCATCAGGGGCACGCGTTCGCCCCTCGATGGTGTCACCGCTCCCCGCACCCGCACCGGCGAGGCCGCCGGGGTGCAGGCGACCGAGACCGGGTCATCGCCCCGAAGTATCACCGCGATCGTCCCCCGAGGCGAGGACCTGCCTCCTCTGGGCACAGGAGGCGGCCCCGAGACCGGTGACCCTTGACCTGGCGCATTGGCCGAGCCGACTCGCCCCGGGCCAGGATGGGTATCGGCCGCCGGCGGCGGCGCCCGGAAGAGAGGACCAGGTCATGGAGACCCTTGTCAGCTACGAGCTGGGGGACGGCATCGCCACCATCGCCATGGACGACGGCAAGGTGAACGTGCTCTCGCTGGGAATGCTCTCGGAGGTGAACAGCGCCCTCGACCGGGCAGAAGGCGACGGTGCCGTCGTGGTGCTGACGGGCCGGGAGGGCGTCTTCTCGGCGGGCTTCGACCTGCGCGTCCTGACGGCAGGCGGAACCGAGGCAGCCGACATGTTGCGGGGCGGCTTCGAGCTGGCGCGGCGGTTGCTCTCCTTCCCGAGGCCCATCGTGATCGCCTGTCCGGGACACGCAGTCGCCATGGGCGTCTTCCTGCTGCTCTCGGGCGACTACCGCGTCGGTACACAGGGCGCGTACCGGATCACCGCCAACGAGGTCGCCATCGGGCTCCCGATGCCGGAGACCGCCATCGAGATCTGTCGTCAGCGCCTCGGCCCGATGTACTTCAACCGTGCCGTCATCAATGCCGAGATCTTCACGCCCGACGCGGCAGTGACGGCCGGGTTTCTCGACCAGGTCGTGTCCTCCTCAGAGTTGCCGGCGACGGCCCGGGCGGCGGCAGTCCAGTTGGCCACGCTCGACATCGCGGCGCACGCGGCCACCAAGCTGCGGGCCAGAAGCCAGGCTCTCGAGGCCATCGCTAGGGCGATAGAGGCCGACGACGCCGCCATGCGTGTCCGCCTCTGAGTCGGCTTCGCCGGTCACGGAGCGAGAAAGCGAATCACGCCTTCGCCGGAAAACGCCGTTCAGCAGGTGGCCGGGCCTCGCCCGCCTGCGCCCACCGTTGCGCTCAAGGGCCGGTGACCGCTCCGGGTGGCGGGATGCTCCCAGGGCCCAAGACCTCGCAGCTGTCTTCGCGCGCCGGATTGGCGGGTGCGCTCAGGCGGGGCGGATGGGCGAAGGCGGGCGGCGCGTCGAAGTCGACCATGTCGAGCGGGCTGTTGGCGGCGGCATCACGCCTCGTCAGCGCGGGGAGGTTCCACTTCGTTTCGATGAGCTTGAGAATCGAGGTGTGGTCGTAGACCGTATGGGAGACGAAGTCCTCCTTGGCGAAGGGACTAACCACCCCCGACGGCACACGGAAGCCGAATCGGTTGAACGAGCCGGGGACGTCGCCGGCTACGAGGGCCGGCGGCACCTCATCAGGCTCGGGCGCAGACGGCGGCGGCACGTGATCGAAGTAGCCACCGTGCTCGTCGTAGGTCCAGATGAGCAGCGTCTTCGACCATTTCGGCCCGGCCATGACGGCGTTCACGACCTTGGCGAGGAAGGCGTCGCCGAACTGCACGTCCTGTGGGTTCTCCTCTGAGGTCGTGCTGAAGTTCGGGTCCACGAACGAGCAGGACGGCAGCGTGCCTGCGGCACAGTCGCGAAAGAACGACTCGATGCTGACGATTCCCCTCGTCATCGCGGGCTGCGAGAGCAGGCCCGGCCAGACTCCGATCCCCGGCACGTTCGAGGAGTAGTCCCGCCAGGAGATGCCGTGGCGCTCCAACTGCTGGAGGATGGTCCCGTTGGGCGGGAGCGTCATGAGCAGCGAGTCGTCGATGAGCCCGAGCGACGTTCCTGCGAGCAGATATCGCCTGTTCGGGAACGTCTGGGCGAGCACCGAGCAAAACCAGCGATCGGCGATCGGGAACGTGCCGGCGAGGCTGTAGCTGAAGGGGAGGTCCTTGGCTGTGAAATAGCCCATGGCGACGGGGCCGGACGCCGACACGACAAAACCCTCGTTCGTGCCATCGTCGTACTGCTGATGAGAGGCGTTCCACGTCTGCGTCGGCTGGTTCGGGAGCTGGCACGGCGTCGGCATGGCGAAGGCGTGCACGAGGCCTCCATGGCCATCGGGGTTGGTGGCGGTCGGGCTGCCGTCGGCTGCGATCGTAAAGCCATCTCCTCGACCGAGCACACCGATGGCGTTGTCAAACGAATGGTTCTCCATCATCACGACCACGAGGTGGTCGAACTGTGGCAGCTGATCCGAGCCGACAGGCGCGGAAGGGTTCGGCGGGAGCCCGACGTGACCCGGCGTGGCCGCTGTCGGTCTCCTCGGCACCATGGTGGTGGCGCTGCTCGACTTTGCTGCGCTGCAACCGGCGAGCGACGCACCCGCCACGCCGGCGGCCCCTGCCGCCATACCGAGGAAGGTCCGTCGCGTCATCGGCGCCTGCGTCACTGGCGTATCTTCGCCCACGCGGCCAGCCGGGAGGCCCGCGGGCATGGACGGAGCTCGCCGCCCGCTCCGATCGACTTGAGCGCGCGAAAGCGCGGAACGACGGGCTGGCGAGGGAATCGTGCGCCGGGCGCGACCGCCGAGGCCCCGCCCGGTCGCCCCAGGCGCGCGGAACCCGCGAGCGCAGGGGCTGGCGAGGGAATCGTGCGCCGGGCGCGACCGCCGAGGCGCCGCCCGGTCGCCCCAGCCGCGCGGAACCCGCGAGCGCTCCAGCCCCAGGCTCAGCGGACGGTGAAGGCTGCCCGAGCCGTCGAGCTGCCGGCGGCCGCCCGATCGAGGTAACCGTAGGTCCCCGTCTCCATCAGCTCCCGCGCTGCCTCGACGAGGGCGCCCATCGCCACCCAGGCGAAGGCGCCGCCGACCGAGATCCGCTTCACCCCCACGGAGGCGAGCGTGGCCACGTCAGGGGTGCCCGGCCGCGCCAGTACGTTCACGGGAAGGCCCACGGACTCGACGACCGTCTGGATCTCGCCGAGGTCGGCGAGACCCGGTGCGTAGAGCACGTCTGCCCCGGCTGCCTCGAAGGCCTGCAGGCGAGCGATCGTGTCCCTCAGATCCGGCCGCCCGTGCAGGTAGTTCTCCGCCCTCGCCGTGAGCACGAGGTGCACGCGGCCACGGTGAGCAGCTTCGGCGGCGGCTGTCACCCGCTCCGTCGCCTCGGCCAGCTCGAAGATCGGTTGATCGGCCCGGCCGGTCGAGTCCTCCACCGAACAGCCGGCCAGACCGACGGAGACAGCCAGGCTCACCGTCTCACCCACACCGGCTGCATCGGTTGCGAAACCATTCTCCAAGTCTGCCGACACGGGCAGCTCGGTCGCTTCCACGATGGCGGCCGCATGGGCGAGAGCCTCGCCGCGCGTCAAGGACCCGTCGAGCCGGCCGAGCGCAGCCGCGGAGCCGCTGCTTGTCGTCGCGAGTGCCCGGAAGCCCAGCGACGCCAGCACCTTTGCCGACCCCACGTCCCACGGATTCGGCAGGAGGAGCGGGCCGTCCCCGTGGTGCAACGCCAGAAACCCCTCCGCCTTGCTCGCAGCGTCCATCGACAAAAAGTAGCGGGCGTGGCGAGCGGCCCGGTCGAGCCCGCGCAGCCCGCACGCCAAGATGGTGCATGAGCTCTGGCGGCTACCGGGCAGTCCTCCGCGCCCCCGGTGTCGCCTTTCTCCTCACGACCTCGCTCATCGCTCGCCTCCCCGTCGCAATGGCGAACCTGGCCATCATCCTCCGCATCGCCGCTGCCACGGGCTCTTACGCCCGCGCGGGGGGCGTCACCGGGGCATACGTCGTCGGCACCGGAATCATGGGTCCGGTGCTCGGCCGGATGGCCGACCGGGTCGGGCGCCGCCCGGTCCTGCTGCTTGCGGCGCTTGCCAACGCCGCCGGACTGATCGCCCTCGCCTTCATCTCAATGCACGCGACGCTGCTCGTGCTCATCGTGGCCGCCGTATCGGGTGCGAGCCTTCCTCCGGTCGCGCCTGCGGTTCGCTCGCTCTGGCCGGTGCTCGTGCGCGGCGATCTCCGCAGCAGCCTCTATGCCTTCGACGCCACCATGCAGGAAGCCACCTTCATGGTGGGTCCGACGCTCGTGGCGCTCCTCAGCACGCTCTCGGGGCCGCCGGCCGCACTCATCGCCTGCGGGGGCATCGGGCTCGTCGGCACGCTGGCGCTCTCGTTGCATCCGGCGATCTCCTCTCCCAGGGCGGATCCCATGACCGAAGATCGGCCGGCGGGCGAGGCGACGGCCACCGGCGGCGGCGCAGCCGTCGGGGACCTCGCAACAGTCCAGGCACTCGAACCGGCTGGCGACGATCCCGTCGTGCCGCTCCGGCGGCGCTTCCAACCGGCCGGGATCCCGGGCCTTGGGACGATGGTGGTGGTCGTCTTCGTCTTCCTCGCCGCCATCGTCGTCGTCGAGGTCACCGTCGTGGCCTTCGCCGGCCGTGCCCACGCCAGCAACCAGGCGGGCATCCTCCTCGCCGTCTGGTCGAGCGGCTCGATGGCCGGCGGCTTCGCGTTCGGTGCCCGCACCGCCCACGCCGGCACGAGGGTGCTGGCGCCGGTGCTGGCGGCGGCAGGCTTGGGTTTCTTGTGCCTGGCGGCCGCTCCGGGTGTTGGGGTGCTCTATTTGCTGCTCTTCGTCGCGGGCGTGTCGATCGCTCCCGGGTTCAGCTGCATCTACGGGCTCGTCGGATCACTCGCTCCCTCCACCGGATCGGTCGAAGCCTTCAGCTGGGTCGCCAGCGGCATCCAGATGGGAGCTGCAGGTGGGGCCGCCCTCGGAGGCCTGCTCGTCGACACGATCGGAACTCGCGGGTCCTTCGTGCTCGCCGCCGGCGGTGCCGCGGCCACGGCGGTCATCGCCCTGCGGCGGACGCGACGGCTGCGGCCTGCTCGAGGTGCCTGAGGCGACCTGCCGTGTGCGATGCTCGTCGTCGATGGCGAGCTCAGACGGCGCGGCACATGACCATGTCGTCATCCGCACGATCGACCTGACGAAGGTCTATGCCGGCACGGACTTCCGGGCCGTCGACGAGCTGAATCTCGAAGTCACCTCCGGGGAGATCTTCGGTCTGCTCGGACCGAACGGCGCCGGCAAGACGACGACGGCGGGCATGCTCACGACGCGCGTAATTCCCACGTCGGGCCGTGCCACGGTGGGTGGAGTCGATGTCGTCGCCCATCCGGCCCTCGCAAAGCAGCTGCTCGGCATCGTCTCACAGCAGAACACCCTCGACCGCCAGCTCACCGTGTGGGAGAACCTCTACTATCACGGGCTGCTCTTTGGCATCTCCGCCAAGCGGTCGCGTGCGATCGCCGACGAGCTCCTTCACCAATTCCACTTGAGCAGATGGGCGAAGGCCTCCGTCTATGCGCTCTCGGGTGGGATGGCGCAGCGGCTCATGGTGGCGAGGGCCATCTTCCACCGCCCTGCTGTGCTGTTCATGGACGAGCCGACCGCCGGCCTCGACCCACAAAGTCGGCTGGCCCTCTGGGAGATCCTCGGGGAGCTGAACCGCGAGGGTCAGACGATCATGCTCACGACCCATTACATGGAAGAGGCCGACCAGTTGTGCGGTCGCGTGGCCATCATGGATCACGGCAGGATTCTCGCACTCGACACCCCGGCGGCCCTCAAGGCCAGCGTCGGGGCTGACACCCTCGTGACCGTGCTCTCCCCCGACGATGCTCAGGCGCTGTCCGAGCACCTCAGCGCCACCGTCGAGGGGGTCATCTCCACGCGCACTATCAAAGGCGGGGTCGAGCTGCGCGTAAAGGGCGCCGAGCGGATAGTTCCCCGCGTCGTAGAGGCGGCCGAGACAGGCGGTTTTGACATCCTGGACCTTCGCGTCTCGGAGACGACCCTCGAGACGGTCTTCATCAACCTCACCGGTAAGGAGCTGCGCGAATGACGACGGCCGCGACGGCGATGAGGGGCGGAGAGCTGCCGCCGCAGGCGCCCCGCATCGGCACAGAGCCGCTCCGCTCCACCCTGCAGGCGAGCTGGACGGCTCTCGGGGCGCTCTGTCGCCGCGACCTCCTCGTGCTGCGCAAGCATCTTGTCGAGTTCGTGCTGCGGGTGCTCATCCAGCCGTTCTTGTTGGTCTTCGTGTTCCTCTACGTCTTTCCCTCCATCGGCCAGGGCATCGGAAGCGCCCACCCGACGAGCTCGGTCGCCGGCGGGGCGGCGGGCGCGGCAGCGGCGGCCGCCGCCGCCCGGGCGGGTGAGTCC
>DASPSK010000141.1:0-5721 GCA_035623975.1 Acidimicrobiales bacterium
CAAGGAGATCGACCTGGCGGAGCACGAGATGCTCGGCCTCATGTCCATGCGGTCGGAATTCGCCTCGTCCCAGCCGCTCTCGGGGGCGCGGGTGTCCGGTTCGCTGCACATGACGGTGCAGACGGCCGTTCTCATCGAGACGCTCGTCGCCCTCGGCGCCCAGGTTCGTTGGGCTTCCTGCAACATCTTCTCCACGCAAGATCACGCCGCCGCCGCCGTCGTCGTGGGCCCGCACGGCACGGTCGACTCTCCTTCGGGCGTGCCCGTCTTTGCCTGGAAGGGCGAGACGCTGGAGGAGTACTGGTGGTGCACCGAGCACATGTTGCGGTGGCCTGACGGGGGCGGACCGAACATGATCCTCGACGACGGCGGCGATGCAACGCTGCTCGTTCACAAGGGCGTCGAGTTCGAGAAGGCCGGCGCCGTACCGGATCCGGCGTCGGCCGAGAGCGAGGAGCTGGCCGTCGTGCTGTCGGTCCTCGCCCGCTCGCTTCGCGAGGACGCAACGCGCTGGACGACTCTCGCCAATGGAATCCGCGGGGTGACCGAGGAGACCACGACGGGCGTCCACCGGCTCTACCAGATGTTCGAGCGCGGCGAGCTGCTCTTCCCGGCGATCAACGTCAACGACTCCGTCACGAAGTCGAAATTCGACAACAAGTACGGCTGCCGGCACTCGCTCATCGATGGCATCAACCGGGCGACCGACGTCCTCATCGGCGGCAAGGTGGCCGTCGTGTGTGGCTACGGTGACGTCGGCAAGGGCTGTGCCGAGTCGCTCCGGGGCCAGGGCGCCCGCGTGGTCGTGACCGAGATCGACCCGATCTGCGCCCTGCAGGCTGCCATGGACGGCTTCGAGGTCGCCCGGGTCGAGGACGTCGTCAGTTCTGCCGACATCTTCGTGAGCGCCACCGGCAACCGCTCCGTCCTGACGGCTGGGCACATGGCGGCCATGAAGCACCAGGCCATCGTCGGCAACATCGGCCACTTCGACAACGAGATCGACATGGCCGGGCTGGCCAAGGTCCCCGGCATCACCCGGGTCAACATCAAGCCACAGGTGGACAAGTGGGTCTTCCCCGACGGTCACGCCATCATCGTGCTGTCGGAGGGCCGGCTGCTGAACCTCGGCAATGCCACCGGCCACCCGAGCTTCGTCATGTCGAACTCCTTCACGAACCAGACGATCGCCCAGATCGAGCTGTTCACGAAGACGGCCGAGTACCCCGTCGGCGTGCACGTCCTTCCCAAGCACCTCGATGAGAAGGTCGCCCGCCTGCACCTCGACGCCTTGGGGGTCCGCCTGACGACCTTGTTGCCTGAGCAGGCCGACTACATCGGCGTGCCGGTGGAGGGTCCCTACAAGCCGGACTCCTACCGGTACTGAGCAAATGACGGCGACCGTTTAGGGAGCAGCCGCCAACGGGATCACCTTGGCCTACGAGGGCTGTCTGCGACAGGATCGTCGACCGGGTGGTGGCCGTGGCCGACCGACCCGAGGGCGGCGCCGTGTCCGCCGGCGGGTCACGCTGAGTCACCCGCCCTTGGCGGGAGCCACTGCCAGCCACCCGGGCCACCGCTGATGCGGTAACCCTTGTGGGTCTTCTGGGCATGATGGGGCCCGCACAGCCGGCAGAGGTTCTCGAGGCTCGTCGGTCCGCCCAGGGCGAACTCGACGATGTGGTCGTACTCGAGGCCAAAGGTCCTGCCGCAGCCGGGCACGACGCAGCAGCGGTCCCGGAACTGCAGCGCCGTCTTCAGATGAGCGGGGATGCTGCGTCCGAAGTGGGCGACCGTCCGCACGTCGATGCCGTCGCTGATGACAAACTTCAGGAAGCAGTCGCTGAACAGCTCGCGTGCAACGGCGAGCGGGACGGGGCCGACGCCCGGAATCTCACAGCTCTCACCAGGAGCGAGTGACCCTCTTCGAAGGGCGCTGAGATCCACCCGGCAGATGACGGTCGCCCGGGGCGGCTGTGGCCCGCCCGCCTGCCGCCGTCTTCGTCGTCGGGCCGCCTGGGCGTGGTCGGGCGCGCTCGGCGGGGAGGGAGGCGGGCCGCCTCGAGCGTCCCTCTGGTTCGAGTCATGGCCGACGACGCGGAGTTGGCCCAGTCCGGGTCCTGATCCGCGGGCCCCGGCAGGACAGGCGTACTCGGAGCCGTCATTGGTGTCCCGGCTGCCGGCGAGCTTGCCGTCGGGCTCAACGTGCTGACTGTGGGTGCCGCCGCAGGTGCTCAGAGGTTCACCGTCGGCCGGGCACTCGCCTGGGTGCTGGAGCCTGCTGTCGCCACCGTCGGCCGGGCACTCGCCTGGGGGCTGGAGCCTGCTGTCGCCACCGTCAGCCGGGCACTCGCCTGGGGGCTGGAGCCTGCCACAGACGGCGGCGCCGGGGCCGGAAGCCTCGGCGCGGCCATCAGGCGCTTCGCCCTCGTCGGCGACGCTCTCACTCTCCGCTTCGCCCTCGTCAGTGCCCGGCCACTCGCCTGTGACCACGGCCACGAGGGCATCGGCCATGTAGGCATCGTTGTGCTCGCGACGGCCCTCTCGGCGGGCCTCCTCGAAGAAGAAGTCAGAAGCGGGCTGCAAGACGGCGAGCACCTTGGCCCCGGCGTCGGGCGTGAGGGAGAACTGGCCCTTCAGGCCACCGTCACGCCCTGTGTAGGTGCGCAGATGACGAGCTCTGCGCACTTCCTCGTAGCGGCGCTCGTCCTCCAGCTGGGAACGGGCAGCTGCCTTGACGGCTTCGGCCTCGTCGCGCAACTCGCCGAGGGAAGCGCTGCGGGCGAGCCCGACGAGTCCCGGCTCCGAGCGAGGATCCAACAGCGCCGCCTCGGCGACGACCCGCGCCCTGGTGGTCGAGAGCTCACCGGAGCGGACAGCCCCATCGAGCTCATTCAGGCGCGAGAGGGCGGCGGCCGTGTCGAGAGCGTCACGGGCACGCCCGCGCGTCTCGCCTGAGCGCTCCGCCAGCCAGCTGGCAGGATCGTTGTGCCCGGATCGACGGTGCACGCCGGCGCGAGCCGCCCGTTCAGCGCACAGCGCCTTGCCCGTGGCACAGAGGTTCTCTCCCCGCACGAAGACCGTGACGGCCGCAGCCGCCTCGCCGGCGGAGAGGGAGTCGGCATCGAGTCCCGACAAGATGGCAGAGAGCTCGTCGACGACGCCGGCGAGAGAAGCGATCGACGACACCCACGGCCTCCTTCGAGACTCGCGCCAGACACCTGGACCCGAGGCAGCAGAAACTTCACGAAGGCGCCGATGCTGGCGCGAGACGCACACTGGCACCAGAGCCCCAAGACCAAAGGGACCTCAGCTCCAGAACGTACGTTCGTAAGTTTAGCAGGAGGGTGCGCGCCGGTGCGCGCCTGAGCCCGGAGCGGACTACGTGGCCCCTTCGTCCCCGATCTCGAACACGACGCTCACCGACGCGGCGACCTCCTGATCTCCGACCTCGACGGGTGCAGGCGCTGCGGCAGCCGGCGCTGCTCGCAGCGAACGCATCAGCTGGCCACCGCCGTGGCGCCCGACGCTTTCCTCCAGTGACAGGATTCGTCCGAGCCTCACGCCCGCCGCCGACGCCAGCTGCTCCGCCGTCCGGCGGGCGTCACGCACCGCCTCCTGCCGTGCCTGGGATCGCTCGTCGGAGTCGTCGGCGACGTCGAATTCGACGTTGTTGATGGTGAGGGCGTCTCCTCCAGCATCGACGACCACGGCAAGCACCTCGCCGGCTCGTTCCGGAGGCCTCACGGTGACCACGAGGCCGTTCAGTGCGACGTAGCGATTGCTGTCGTGCCGTCGGGACAGGGAGATGCCGGAGGAGGAGAGGTCGTCATCGCCCGCGCCCGCCTCACGAAGCGCCGCGATGACGGCGGCGGTGGCCGACGAGCACGCATCGAAGGCAAGCGCCGCCCGATCGTGCTCGGCGAAGCACCCGAGTCGCAACCGGGCCAGGTCGGGACGCAGCCGAACGCGCCCAGTCCCCTCTACGGAGATGCGGCGGGTTTCGTTGGTCACCGGGCGAGCCTACGGCCGGAGATGCGGCGGGTTTCGTTGGTCACCCGGCGAGCCTACGGCCGGAGATGCGGCGGGTTTCGTTCGTTACCGGGCGAGCCTACGGCCGGAGATGCGGCGGGTCCGACTGTCATTGCCGGCGAGCCTTCGGCCCCCGCCCTTGGCGCCCCGCCCGCACAGCAGGCAGGCCGGGTCGCCTCGAAGACAAGCCCGACCAACCCGTGAAACGGCCTCAAGCGACCTCAGGCGGCAGCGGTATGTGCCTCCGGTCCGGGAGCCGCGGTCGCGCCAGTCGCATCCGATGCAGCCAGCGCCACCGCCAGCACCTCGTTCACGGTTGCAGCCAGGTGGAACGTCATCTCGTCGCGCACCGCCTCGGGCACGTCCTCCAAGTCGGGGCCGTTCCGCATGGGGAGCACGACCTCCCGCAGGCCGGCGCGGTGGGCGGCGAGGACCTTCTGCTTGACGCCGCCGATGGGGAGCACGAGTCCCTGCAGCGTGACCTCGCCCGTCATACCGACCGGGGCGCGGACCGACCGCTCCGTGAGGAGTGATACCAGCGCCGTCACCATGGTCACGCCGGCCGACGGCCCGTCCTTCGGCACGGCGCCGGCAGGGACGTGGACGTGGAAGCGGCGACCCTCGAGCAACATCGGCTCAACGCCGATCTCGGCGGCGTGTGAGCGCACGTAGGACAGAGCGATCTCGGCGGACTCCTTCATGATGTCGCCCAGCTGACCGGTGAGGACAAGGCCTTCAGGCCCGCCCATGGACGTCGCCTCGACGTAGAGCACGTCGCCACCGGTGCCCGTGACGGCCAGTCCGGTCGCCACGCCCGGGACGGCGGTCCTGTCGGCGGCTTCGAAGAAGAAACGCGCCCGGCCGAGCCAGCCACGCACGTCCTCAGACCCGACGCGCACGGGCGCCTCGAGAGAGGCGGCGGCAAGCTTGGTGGCGACCTTGCGCAGCAGACGGCCGAGCTCCCGCTCGAGCGAGCGGACGCCCGCCTCCCGCGTGTAGTCAGCGATGATCGTCCGCACGGCGTCGTCGTCGACCGAAACCTCGTCCGCTCGCAGCGCCTGCCGCTCGATCTGGCGGGGAAGCAGATGGTGACGGGCGATGGCGAGTTTCTCGTCCTCGGTGTAGCCGTCGAGGCGGATGACCTCCATGCGATCCAGTAGCGGGGACGGGATGGTGTCCACCATGTTCGCCGTGGCGATGAAGAGCACCTTCGACAGATCCAGCTCGACCTCGAGGTAGTGGTCGCGGAACGTGTGGTTCTGCGCAGGGTCGAGCACCTCGAGCAAGGCCGAAGACGGGTCCCCCCTGTAGTCGGAGCCGAGCTTGTCGACCTCGTCGAGCAGGATGACGGGGTTCATCGTGCCGGCCTCCCGCAGCGCACGCACGAGCCGTCCGGGCTGGGCGCCCACGTACGTCCGTCGATGCCCTCGGATCTCTGCCTCGTCACGGACGCCACCGAGGGCGACACGCACGAACGAGCGCCCGAGAGCCCGGGCGACGGACTCCCCGAGCGACGTCTTGCCCACGCCGGGAGGGCCGACGAGAGCCAGGATCGCCCCGGCACCACGGCTTCCCTTCACGGGCGTGAGCCCACGCTCTGCTTGCAGCTTCCGCACTGCGAGGTGCTCGAGGATGCGGTCTTTCACGTCCCGCAGGCCGTCGTGATCCTCCTCGAGGATCCTGGCCGCC
>DASPSK010000160.1:0-2970 GCA_035623975.1 Acidimicrobiales bacterium
GCCGAGCCGGCGCGCCCAGTGCGAGGTGGCCGGCCAGACGAGCCCTGCGAGCGCCAAGGGAAGAAACAGCGTCGCCACCGCCACGGCCGCCGACCGCACAGCCAGCTCGACCCAGAGCATGAAGGTGACGAGGGCGACGACGGCGACGAGCACGAACTCGCCGAAGCCGTACCCGCCGGGCAGGCTCGGGCCGAGGGCAGCTTCGATGTGGCTGAAAGCGCGGGCGGCCGGGTCCCCACCCGTGCTCAGCAGCGCCAGGCTGGCGGAATCCGTGAAGCTGAGCCCGAGGGAGACGAGCTCGATGATCACCCCGGTCAGCAACAGTGCCATGGGAAGGCGCAGCAGCGTCGTTCGCAGCAAGCCGCTCGCATCCTGGTGGGCGACCGACTGGATGACGGCGAGCGCGAGCAGCGGTGCCACCGTGGCAGCGGCGATGAGAACCATGACGTGGTACTCGGCCGCAAAGGCGGTACCTGCCAGCACCGGCTCGGTCGTGGCCGACATCCAGTGCCATGCCTGTTCGAGCAGCCAGACCGTCCCGGCGGCTACCCAGTGGGTGAAGGTCCGAAAGAAACCTGCGACAAGGCTCGCCGCCAGCTCCCTCAGCAAGCCCGAGGGGCTCGGAAACAGGCCGGCGGTCGACGTCACGCGCTCCGGTGACAGCAGTATCGCCGCGCCGGCGACTCCCTGGGCGACGGCGCCGTCGGCGCTCAGAAGAGTTTCCCCTCGTTGAAGAGGAAATTGATCACGATCGGCGCTGCCCCGATCACAAGAGCCGCCATGGCCGAGACGATCACGGCGCGCCGCCCGGCGCTCGAGTACTGGTAGTTGTTCGTGTGGCTGCCGAGAGCCCAGGCGGCTGCGCCGAGCACGAGCCCGACGAGGGAGGCGACGAGCGCCCACCAGCCGAGGCCGTTGGCGAGAGTCTCGAGCGGGCTAGAGCCGGGGAGGTCGCCGGCCTTCGGGTTGAACGGGACGATGGGGTTGCCCGACAACAGCCACTGATGGATGAGCGGTGACACGACCGACCTCCCGTATGGGCGCATGCGCGCTTGGACTGACCACGGGCCGGATCGACCGAGATGCTGCCGAAGAGAATACTACTGAGTTTCTTGTGGTTTCAAGGCATTTCTTGGGATTTCGATAAACGGAAGACGGTGCGGGGCTGCCAAGCTGAAGGTGTGGCCGTCGTGCTGCACGTGACCGTGCCCCAGATCGTGATCGCTGCGGGCGCTCTGCTCGTGTTGCTCGGGCTCGTCTTCTTCCTCGGTGGACGGCGCGGTGATCGTGCCCTCCGCCACCGCATCGGGGCGCTCGCCGCCCGACTGGGTGCCGACGGCCCGGCTCGTGAGCCCAAGAACCTCGAGGAGAGCCTCGCCAACCTGGAGCGGGCCACGGACAGTGCTGTGGAGGCCGTCCACGAGGCGAGCTCGGAGACAATCCGGATCCGCCGGGCCTTGGACGGCCTGCCGCAGGCCGTGGTCATCCGTGACGAGCATGGCGAGACGGTCTTCTCCAACAACAACGCCGTCGCCCTCATGAGCGGGCGCCACGGCGACGCCCTCGCCGCCCAGGCAGTCGAGGAGCTGCTCGAGTCGACTCCGATCGGCGCCAAGGAGGAGCGCACCCTCGAGCTCTACGGCCCACCGAGGCGGACGCTCGTCGTGCGAACGGAGAGCATTGACAACGGCTCCCGGGTCCTCGGGGTGATGGCCGTCATCGACGACGTGTCCGAGCGCCGGCGTCTCGAGGGCATCCGGCGGGATTTCGTCGCCAATGTGAGCCACGAGCTGAAGACGCCGATGGGTGCGCTCGGCTTGCTCGCCGAAACACTCCTTTCCGAGACCGAACCGCAGGTGGCGAGGAGGTTGGCGCAGCGCATCCACACGGAGGCGTTTCGCATCAGTCGGGTCATCGACGACCTGCTCGACCTGTCGAGGATCGAGAACGAGGAGTCCCCACCGCGGGAGCCCGTGCTCGTCAACCTCGTCATGGCCGAAGCCACCGAGCGGGTACGGGCGGCGGCCGAGCAGGTCAACGTGCAGATCGTCCTCGACGAGCCCGACCCCCCGGTGGCGGTGCTCGGCGACCGGAGACAGCTGACGTCGGCCATCTACAACCTCCTCGAGAACGCCGTGAAGTTCTCCTACGAGGGCTCGAGTGTCCGTTGCGCCGGCCGGGTCGACGGCGACGAGGTTCTCATCGAGGTGTCGGACCGGGGCGTCGGCATCCCGGCGCGGGATCTCGAGCGCATCTTCGAGCGCTTCTACCGGGTCGACCAGGGCCGCAGCCAGTCGACAGGCGGGACTGGCCTCGGACTCGCTATCGTGCGGCACGTAGCGGCCAACCATCGCGGCAGTGTGCACGTCGAGTCCCGAGAGGGCGAGGGCTCGACGTTCACCTTCCGGCTACCCTTGCAGCCGAGGAGCGACGTGTGACCATCGACAGTCCAGCACCGACCCGGGTCCTGCTGGTCGAGGACGCCGAGTCTTTCGTGGATGCTCTCGTCGTCGGCTTGGAGAGAGAGGGCTTCGCCATCACGGTCGCCCGTGACGGCGTCGAGGCCCTCGAGTGCTTCGACGCGGAGACGACCGACCTCGTGCTGCTCGACGTCATGTTGCCGCGCATGTCAGGCATCGACGTCTGCCGAAACATCCGCTCCCGCTCCGACGTCCCCATCATCATGGTGACAGCGAAATCGACCGAGCTCGATACCGTCGTCGGCCTCGAAGTCGGCGCCGACGACTACGTGGCCAAGCCGTACCGCCTCCGCGAGCTCGTCTCCCGCATGAGAGCCGTGCTCCGCCGCGTCTCCGGGCAGTCGCCCCTCTCCGGCGTGCTGCTCGCCGTCGGCCAAGCCAGCAACGGCGTCGAGGCCACCGATGGGGCGCTGCCGGCTGCCGTCGTGGCCCCGCCCCCGCCCCCTCCTGAGCGCCCCCGCGCCTCCAGCGAGCGCCGGGAGATGCGCCG
>DASPSK010000166.1:0-2106 GCA_035623975.1 Acidimicrobiales bacterium
GGAATACGACCTCGGCACCGACGTGGTCGTGGTGGGGTCCGGCGCCGCCGGATTGTCGGCGGCGATCGCCGCCGCCGACGGCGGAGCCGACGTGGTGATGATCGAGAAGACCGACATGATCGGTGGTACCACGGGTGTCTCCGGCGGCATGCCGTGGATCCCCATGAACCGCCATATGTCGGATCTGGAGATGGCCGACTCGCGCGAAGAGGCTCTCGGCTACATCCGGCGTCTCACGCTCGGTCGTGAACCCGACCCCGCCGTGCTCGAGACCTACGTGGACAGCGCCCCCGAAGTGATGGAGTACCTCGAGACCAAGACCCCGCTTCGGATGTCGGTTCCCGCAGGTTTCGGGGACTACTACGGGGATCTTCCGGGCGCGAAGTCCCTCGGACGCTCACTCGAACCCGTCCCCTTCGACGTGCGCGCCTCGTTGCCCGACTGGGCCTCGCGTCTGCGGACGAGCCCCTACCTGCCGTGGCTGACGATGGCGGAGGGGGCGAAGTTCCTCACGGGGAAACAACCTCCGGATCCGGCGGTCGAAGCCGAGAGGCGGACCTCCGACACGCGGGTGTTGGGTGCGGCTCTCGTGGCCGCCCTCTTCAAGGGAATCCTCGACCGCGACGTCGAGGTCCTCACCCATACGGCGGTGGACGAGCTCTTGATGGAGGACGACACCGTCGTAGGGGTGAGGGCGCGGACCCCGGATACGACCAGGTACATCTCGGCGCGAAGGGGCGTCGTCCTGGCCTGCGGCGGTTTCGAGTGGGACGAGCAGATGGTCAGGTGCTTCACGGGACTGAAGCTCCATCCGATGAGTCCCTCAGGCAACGAGGGCGACGGCCACAGGATGGCCATGCGAGGCGGCGCCGAGCTCGCCAACATGGGCTCGTTCTGGGGCCAGCCGGCGATCTTCGAGCCCGGTTTCGAGTACGAGGGACGAGGGGCTCCGCAGATGGGGACCTTCCGCTCTACGCCGGGCGTCATCGTCGTCAACCGTCACGGCAAGCGCTTTACGAACGAAGGTGTCACGTACCAGGACTTCTGCAAGGGCTTCGGTATCTACGACCCTGTGGCGATCGATTATCCCAACGATCCACCCGTGTGGATGATCTTCGACCAGAAGGTGAAGGACTGGGCCGTGATCCTCCCGACCGTCCTCCCCGGCCAGGACGCCCCCGAATGGATCCTGCGCGGAGATACCGTGGGTGACCTCGCGCAGAGGCTCGGCATCGATCCCGATGCGCTCGAGCTCACCGTGAGGCGATGGAACGAGCAGGTAGCCGAGCTCGACGACCGCGAGTTCCACCGCGGGACCGTCTGGTTCGAGACCTTCATGTGCGGGCCGCCCTCGGCGCGCAAGTGCCTCGCTCCCGTGAGCTCGCCGCCCTTCTACGCAATCGAGCTGCATCTCGCCACCCTCGGGACCAACGGCGGACCTCGGACCGACGCCGACGGCCGGGTCAGACGTCACGGAGGGGGCGTCGTCGAAGGCCTCTACGCCGCCGGCAACACCGCAGCTTGTGTCTTCGGCCCGGCGTACCCGGGGGGAGGGGCCACCCTCGGACCGGCTCTCGTCTTCGGGTTCCTGGCGGGTCGCCACGCCGCAACGCGTTCTGCGCCGCGGGGTTAGAGCGAGGGCCTCTGCTTCTCGGCCAGACGACCGGCCGCTGCCAGCACCTCTGATTCGGACATCCAACCCGGTGAGCGCAGGTCCCGTGCGCCTTCGGAGGCGAGTCTCTGGAGTGTCGCGTTCAGCGGCGTGGGAAATCCGTGCAACCTGCCCAGCAGCACTATCTCCCCGTTCAGGTAGTCGCTCTCGATGCTTCCGGCTCCTCTGGCCAGGCTCTGCCACGACGACCCTCCGCCGCGCTCGGTGCCTTTTGCCGGGAGCACCTTGAGCAGGTCACCTCGGCGGGCGCGATCCTCCTCGTTGCCGACGAATTCGATGCCTGCGGCCTCGAGACACTCGACACCCTCACGGCGCACCCTCTTCGAGAGCTCTCCGCCACGCGACAGCGACCCGCAGACGGCTTCTACGGCGTTGGTCAGGTTGAGCAAGAGCTTTCCCCACTTCCAACGCGCGATGTCGGCGCGCGCCTCGGA
>DASPSK010000172.1:0-11632 GCA_035623975.1 Acidimicrobiales bacterium
GGGAAAGAGTCCGCGCATGGGCAAGAGCAGGGACGTCCGCGAGGCGGCGGAAAAGGAACTCGGCGTGCCGCCCGCCGGGTTCTTGCGCCTTGTGGTCGGGTACGACGGTTCTGCTCCGGCCTTGCGCGCGCTTGAGGCCGCGGTCCGCCTGCTGCAGGGCCGGGCCTTCCAGGGCCGTCGCCGCTCCCCGCCGGATCCCTTGCTCGGGTCCGGCGATCACGCCAGGACGCAAAGCTCTGCTCAGGCCGGTCAAGCGCATGACTGTCTGGTCAGGCCGGGGCGGGCGGCTGGCCGGTGGCTGTGGGCGCGTGCCCGACTGAGCCATCGGGCGCGTGGCCGACCGTGGGGGACGCCTCCGCGGATGTGTCGTCGGGTGGGTTGTCGACCGGCTCCGGGATCTGGCCGGTGTCTTCCCGGCGCGCGTTCAGGAACGCGTAGATGATCACCCCGACCAGCACAACGACCAGGGCGTCGTAGACGGCCTGGTAGCCGGAGACGAACGTGATCCACAGCGAGAACAGCGTGCTGACCCCGGCGACCGTCAGGTCCCGGGCCAGCTGCCAGCCCTGCACCGGGCGGCGCCGCGAGACCAGGAAGGTCAGCTGGGCGCACGCGGAGAATAGGTACGGGACCGCGACGGTGACCACGGTGAGGTCGACCAGGTAGGTGAAGACCGTCAGTCCCACCTTGGTCTCGTAGCTCCACAGCATGAGCAGAGACGGCAGCACCGTGCCGATGACGATGCCGAACCAGGCCGTCCCCTTGCGGTCCGCCCAGGTGAAGGGGTGGGGAAAGAGACCATCCTGGGCGACGGCCCGGGAGGTCTCGGTGACGATGAGGGTCCAGCCGTTGAGCGCCCCGATGCCCGAGATGACGGCCACCGCCGCGATGAACCTGCCGGCCCAGTGCTCGTGGGGGAAGATCGACTGGAAGGCGTTCACGAAGGGCGAGCCGTTGCCAACGAGGGAGTGGTGGGCGACGAGGCCCATGACGGCCGCCGAGACGAGCAGATAGAGAAGCGCACTGGCGGCCGTGCCGAGCACCGAGGCACGCCCGACGTTGCGGCGGGGGTTCCTCACTCGCTTGGCGGTGATGGCGGCTGCCTCCACCCCGATGAAGGAGAAGAGCGCCACGCTGGCGGCGATGCCGATGCCGCTGTAGAGGCTGCCGCCCGAGGCGTTGAAGGCCCCGAAGTTGGCGCTGTGGACGAAGAACCACCCGACGACGCCGACGAACAGGAGCGGAAGGAACTTCAAGACGACGGTGACGTTCTGGAAGACCGCCATTTGGCGGACACCTACGAGGTTGACGACCGCCGGTACCCACAGGCCGAGGAGGGCGATGCCCCAGTTCTCCATACCGCTCGGGTGGGCGATGTTGAAGAGGGCGTCGACGTAGAACACCCAGGAGGAGACGATGGCGGCGTTGCCTGCCCAGGACTGGATCCAGTAGCACCAGCCGACGGTGTAGCCGGCGAAGTCGCCGAACTCGTGGCGGGAGTAGGCATACAGGCCGCCGTCGGAGTTGGGCACGCGCTTTGTCAGCTGGCCGAAGAGCACCCCGAGGAGGAGGGCGCCGACGGCGATGACGCCGAGCACTATGAGCGACATGGTGCCGGCACCGGCGAGGACGGCCGGCATCGTGAACACGCCCGTACCGACGATGCTGCCGATGACGAGGCCCGTGGCGGACGTCAGCCCGAGGGCATGGGCCTTGGCCTCGTTGCGGGGGGAGAGGGGTTGGTCAGGCGGTGCTGCTTGCCGGGGTGGTGGCGGAGCAATGACAGACATCGTGACTCCTCTCTCGAGAAGCTGGTCGTAACCTGGTCCCAGCGATCTACTGTCAATAATGAACAGCGGGCCGGTCGCAGACTAGAGTCCAAGGTCCTCCGCCTGCTCCGGTATTTCCCGCCCTGTCGTCAGCGACTCCAACCTCGGGTCCTCGAGTTCAGCTCGCCGCCGCCTCGGCCTCGGCGAACTGGCTGTTGTACAGCGAGTAATAGAAGCCATGGCGATCGAGTAGGGCGCGATGGCTGCCCTGCTCCACGATGTGCCCGTGGTCCATGACGACGATCGTGTCCGCGTCTCGGATCGTGGAGAGGCGGTGGGCGATGACGAAGCTGGTCCGCCCGTGCCGCAGCCGAGCCATGGCGGCCTGGACGAGAACCTCGGTGCGGGTGTCGACGTTGCTCGTCGCCTCGTCCAGGATGAGGATGCTTGGATCGGCCAGGAACGCTCGGGCGATCGTCAACAGTTGCTTTTGCCCAGACGACAGATTGGAAGCGTCCTCGTCGAGCACGGTGTCGTAGCCGTCGGGCAGAGTCCGGACGAAGCGATCAACATAGGCGGCCTCCGCGGCAGCGACGATCTCCTCGTTGCTGGCGCCGGGCTTGCCATAGCCGATGTTGTCGCGGATGGTGCCAGCGAACAGCCAGGTGTCCTGCAGCACCATTCCGAACGAGCTGCGCACCTCGTCTCGAGTGAGGTCGCGGTAGTCCACGCCATCGAGGAGTATCCGCCCAGAGTCGATCTCGTAGAAGCGCACGAGCAGGTTGACGATCGTGGTCTTGCCGGCACCGGTCGGACCGACGATGGCGACGGTCGCACCGGGGGCCGCTTCGAGGGTGAAATCCTCGATCAGGGGCTTGTCCGGCTCGTACCGGAAGAAGACGTGCTCCAACTGAACGCGGCCGGCGCCCTGCGGACGCAACGGCGTGACCGTTGTGGGGCGGTCGGGGGCTTCCTCTTCGGCGTCCAGGAACTCGAACACCCTCTCGGCAGAGGCAAGCCCTGACTGCAGCAGGTTCATCTGGCTCGCGATCTGGGTGATCGGCATCGTGAACTGGCGCGAGTACTGGATGAACGCCGTGACGTCGCCGAGGGAAAGGAGCCCGGAGGCGACCCGGTAGCCCCCGAGCACCGCGATGATCACGTAGTTCAAGTTGGCAATGAACTGCATCGTCGGCTGGATGATGCCGGAGAGAAATTGCGCCCGGAAGCTCGCTTCGTACAGGCGCTTGTTCTGGGAGTCGAACTCTTCGATCGTGGCCCGCCGCCGCCCGAAGATCTGCACGAGAGTGTGCCCGGTGTGGGTTTCTTCTACCAGGCCATTCAGCGTTCCGGTCCGGTCCCACTGGGCGGCGAACTGGACCTGAGAGCGCCTCGCGATGAGGAAAGTGACCCCCACTGCGAGGGGGATCGTGACCGAGGACACGGCGGCGAGCAGCGGCGAGATCCAGAACATCATGCCGAGCACGCCACAGATGGTGAGGACCGAGATGAGCAGCTGACTCAGCCCTTGCTGCAGCGTCGTGGTCAGGTTGTCGATGTCGTTGGTCACCCTGCTCAAGATGTCGCCGTGAGGGTGGCTGTCGAAATAGCGAAGGGGGAGACGGCTGAGTTTCTCCTCGACTTCGCGGCGGAGCCCGAACATGGCCCGCTGGGCGATGCCCGCCAGGATGTATCCCTGGAAGTAGTTGAACGCAGCGCCGAGCAGGTACACAAGCGCCGCCAGGCCGAGGACGCGGCCGAGCTCGTCGAGATCGACACCCTTGCCAGGGGTGATGCTCATGCCGGCGATCATCGAGGCGATCTGGCTCTCGCCATGCGCCCGCAAGGCAGCGATGGCCTCGGCCTTTGTCATCCCGGGCCTCATCAGTCTCCCGATCACGCCGTTGAACAGGACGTTGGTCGCGTCGCCAAGGAGCTTCGGACCGCTCACGGTGAAGGCGACGGAGGCGGCGCCGAAGATGAGCGCCGCCAGGAGGCGTACCCGCTCCGGCCGCAGGCGCCTGAGAAGTCGCTTCGCCGTCCCCCAGAAGTCCTTGCTGCGCTCAGGGGGTGGCTGGAAGCCGGCGCCAGCTCGCATCCCCCCCCGCATCCCGCCCCCGGGTCGACCCATCATGCGGCCGCCTCCACACCGAGTTGGGAGACGACGATCTCGCGGTACGGCTCGCAACTGACAACGAGCTCGGTGTGGGTACCCCTACCGGCGATCTGTCCGTCGTCGAGGACGATGATCTGGTCCGCGTGCATGATCGTGCTCACCCGCTGTGCCACGATGAGCACGGTCGCGTGGTGCGTCTCGAGCTTGAGGGCGGCGCGCAGATGCGCGTCGGTCGATGCGTCCAGCGCCGAGAAACAGTCGTCGAAGAGGAAGACGGGCGGGGATTTGACGAGCGCCCGCGCGATCGAGAGCCGTTGGCGCTGGCCGCCTGAGACGTTCGTGCCACCCTGGTCGATCGGCGCCTCGAGGCCGCCGGGCATGGCGGCGACGAAGTCATGGGCCTGGGCGACGTCGAGGGCGTGCCAGAGCTCGGCATCAGTGGCGTGGGCTTTACCGAACCGTAAGTTGCTGGCGACGGTGCCGCTGAACAGGAAGCCGGTCTGCGGGACGAGGCCGATCGAGCTCCACAGCTCTTCGAGCTGCTGCTCGCGGACGTTGGCGCCGTTCACGAGCACGGCGCCGGAGGTGGCGTCGAAGAATCGTGGGATGAGGTTGAGCAGCGTCGTCTTGCCACTGCCCGTCCCGCCGATGACGGCACTCGTCTCCCCCGGGCGCAGTTCGAAGGAAAGATCCTTGAGAACCGGGCGTTCGCTCCCCGGGTAGCCGAAGGTGACGTTCTCGAACCGCACCCCGCCGGCGAGGTGCAGGGAAGGAGAGGGGGCCGAGGACGGCGGGTCGGTGATCGACGGCGTGGTGTCGAGCACCTCTTCGATTCGCTCGGCGCTCGCCATCGCCCGCGGTAGCAGGATGGCCATCATGACGGCCATCATCACGGACATCAAGATCTGCAGGATGTAGGTGAGAAACGCCGTCAGGTTGCCGATCGGCATGGACCCTTCGCTCACCAGGCGACCTCCGAACCAGAGCACGGCGACGCTCGAGAGGTTGAGGATCGCCATCACGGTGGGAAGCGCGAGGGCGAAGGTCCGGTTCACCGACAGCGCCGTGGCGGTGAGGTCGGCGTTCGCATCACCGAAGCGCTCGGCCTCGGGTTTGGTGCGCACGAATGCCCTGATCACCCGCACGCCGGTGATCTGCTCGCGCAGCACCTGGTTGATGCGGTCGATCTTCACCTGCATCGTGCGGAACTTCGGCACGACGAGCCTGAGGACAACGCCGATGAAGATGGCCATCACCGGCACGGCCACGGCCAGCAAGGGCGAGAGGGCGGCGCCCTCCTTGATCGCCAGGATCACGCCGCCGATGCACATGATCGGCGCGATGACCATCATCGTGAGGGCCATCTGCAAGAACAGCTGGATCTGCTGGATGTCGTTGGTGTTGCGGGTGATGAGAGAAGGCGTCCCGAACCTGTCCACGTCGCGGGCCGAGAAGGCCTGCACGCTCCTGAAGACCGCCGCCCGCATGTCGGCGCCAGCCCCCATGGAAGTGCGGGAGGCCCAGTACACGGCGATGACGGCCACGATGCCGAGCCCGAACGTGATGGCCAACATGACCCCGCCCGTCGTCAGGATGTAGTGGAGGTTCCCCTCCACGACCCCCTGGTTGATGATGTCAGCGTTCAGGTTCGGCAGGTAGAGGTTGCCGCCCGTCTGGATGACCAGAAGGACCACGACGACCGCAATTTGACGGGCGTACGGCCGCAGATACGTGCGCAGGAGCCGGGTCAGCACGTGTCTCGCCCAACGGCAGAGTCAGTCACGAGGAAACAGCCGGCGCAGCCCAGGTGGGCCGGGTAGATCTCGGTGACGACGAGCGCGCAGGCGCTCCCCGCGAGCGAGGTGCCGAACTTCGCGGACGAGCGCGATGCTCATGGGCGTGGCGCTCCCTTGAACGTGTCCTCCATTCCCGTGAGTATCC
Organism: Acidimicrobiales bacterium; assembly: GCA_035623975.1. Taxonomy (GTDB): domain Bacteria; phylum Actinomycetota; class Acidimicrobiia; order Acidimicrobiales; family Bog-793; genus JAKACA01. The sequence continues at coordinate 5,827 of DASPSK010000172.1, forward strand.
GCGGGCGCAGGAACCTCGTGTAGAGCCAAAGGTCCCAGCTCGAGTCCAGGCCAAGTGCCCCTCCATCCCGTCTCGGTCTGAAGTCGCCAAGATCGAGGGAAGGCAGGCGAACTGACCGCCCCCAGGGCCAACAAGTCGAGTGCGACGGCAGCTACACCCCTCGGCCGCCGGCGACTCGGCCTGGTTGCGCGGGCCATGGCTCATCCCGAGGAGGTGTGAACCACCACCACCTGGGGATAGGGCCTGTCACCGCCCGGCGCAGCCCAAATAAGCCGGTAACTCCCGGCGGGAGCCAGCGATACGGCTCGAAGTCAGGCGCTCTTGCGAAGGCCCGAGCTGTGCCGCCTCGCATGCTGCGCGAGGCATTCACCGCGGCGGCATCCGCTCTTCAAGCGTCCGGCGTGCCCGGCGAATCAGTCACCCGGCCCTTTCCAGCTCCCCGCTGGTGCACATGCTGAAGGAGGACGATGGATGAGAGCAACATAACGACAAAGCCGAGCGCGCCGATGAGCGTCGAGAAAGTGAATGTCACCAGCATGAGCGAGAAACCACCGATGAAAGCGAGCACCGCCCAACGCGGGTTCTTCCAAGAAGAGAGGAAATGAGTCCTACTGATGCGCTCAGCAAAAGCACGGTCGTGCTCCCGGAGCGTCTGTTCCATTTCCCGGAGGATTCGTCGCTCCTCCTCCGAAAGTGACATCCGTGCCTCCTGTCCGAGCACTCCGGCTTCAGTCAACATCTCCCTTCCTGGTCCACCTTGGGTAAAGAGGCACGCGACGCCACTCTGATCAAAGAGTCTTCCAACTGAGTAGAGCTAGCATTGTCGTGTACCCCTACTTTCCCCAAAGGTGCTGCAGCCGCTCAAATGATGTTTCGTGGGGTGGTGGGAGGGGGAACTCAGTTATGCGAGGCACACCTGCTGGCGTTGACCTACCGCTGCCTTGGTATGCCGTCGATCAGTCCGTGTGGATCACTCGACCACGACGACGGAGTCGTCGCTACCGTACGGGTTCGGGACATAGCCATCCGCCTGCCAGGCATTCTCCCAGCGCTGGCCGTCGAGCAGGTAGCGATAGCGGTAGCTGTGGCCCGGCTCGAGGGCGACAGTGACCTTCCAGGAGCCATCACCGTCGTGTTCCAGCTTCATGTTGTCGGCCGACCACTCGTTGAACTCTCCACACAAGGCCACGCTGTCGGCATGAACGTCCGCAGGCAGGGTGAAGATGACGTCGACCGTTTTGACCTTGGTGGCTTGTTTGGTGGGCACTATCGGTTCCTCCAGGCAGGTGATAAAAGAGGGGCTAACAACTGCGACCAGCCACAGTGAGACTACTGGGGGCCGAGCAAACTCCGATGACCTCGAGAGCGAGACCGAGCACGGGCAACGTTGTCAGGGGACACGGAGGGGAGCATATGTCCGGCCGACAGTCGGCAAAATAGGGCACATCCTCAAATCTTGTGGGGCACGCCCCGGCCGATCTCATACCGCGAGAGGGGACCCCCTCCCCGTTGCTGAGCAGATGTGACCTTCGGCCCTACCGGCGTCGAGCGCTGGCGGGCGTACTGATTCAACAGATCGTGGCCGTCAGCGCTCGATAGATGAATCGCCGGTAGCGATTTGACGGCCGCGGGGAGGGAAGAGTCATGGACGCCATCTTGGTTAGCGTGGGGGTTTGTCTTGCGATCGCGGGACTCGGCGCCGCGACCAGCCTGCAGCGTCGTCGGTCCCGGTTCCGCGCGGCACGCGAGCTCGGGATACAGGCGTCGAGCTGGCGCCTCTTGCGCACGCCAGAGGAGCTCCATGCCGCCGCCGAGCGCGCTCTCGAGTTCGAGCGCGAGCGCGCCCGCGAGGCGTCCGAACGCCTGTCCCGTGAGCAACTCAAGCTGGAGCACTTGGCCGCGAGGAGTGCGTCAGATGGCCAGCCCATGGCCGATGTTGTCAGCCTCGCCGGTGCAGCGGAGCAGCATAGGTTGGACCCCGAGGCTGCGTAGCGCCGTCACGTGGGCCTGAACTCCCGATGACGGCTTGAGGGGTGTTTCGCAGGTGCTCGGGACCAGGAGTCGAGCGTGCCGCCGGCCGTTTTTCTCAGGGGTGCGAGCCGACCGGCCGTTCTGTGAAAATGTCGACACCACGCGGTCCTGGACAAGGACGCAAGGGCGACTCGATACTTCATGCCAGGAACGCGAACACCCTCGTGCCGTCCGACCCGGGAGTACCTCAATATGTCCGAAACCTCTGCCGTGCTCCGAGCCGTGATAGCGAGCGACAACTTCCTGACCCGGGAGGGCCTGGCATGCCTTCTCAACGGTGTTCCGAGCATCGAGGTGGTCGCTCGCGTCGACAGCCATCCCGATACCCTCGACGCCGTCCGCCGCTATCGGCCCGATGTGCTCATCGTGGGTATCCGCACCCCCCGCGTAAATGCCGAGGCGGCCCTGAGCGCTGCCCAACGGCTGCGATCTGAATATCCGAGCATCGGCGTCGTGGTCATCGCCGAGGCGGGCGACGGGTACGCCTTCGAGCTGCTACGGAGCGGGGCGGCCCATGTTGGGTATCTGCTCGACGATCGCGTGGGCGACCTCGAGACTCTCGTCAGCGCCGTCCATGGCGCTCACGCCGGCGACACGGTGCTCGATCCCTCGATCGTGAACGCACTCGTGCGACGCCGGCTGCCCTCGGCGCTCGACGTGCTCTCAATACGGGAACTCGACGTCCTCACCGAGATGGCCGACGGTTACGCCAACAATGAGATCGCGCGACACCTGGCCGTGTCGGAGAAGGCCGTTGAGAGGCACGTCACGGGGATCTTCCGCAAGCTCCGCGTGCCTGAGTCCAAACGCTTCGACCGCCGCGTGACTGCAGTCCTGGCCTACTTACACGCGATCGGAGAGCTCTCTACGAAGATAGAGCTCCCTCAATCCGGCGATGGACAACCAGGCCGCTGAGATGCTGCCAGCCTCGCCCAGCTGAGATCCTCTTCGATGGCGGCCGGGTGCTAGTCGTCGGCCTGGCCTGGGCGGGCGTCCAGCCGGACTGTCCAGGGGTCGATCGTGTGGACGCGCAGGTGCGTCTGGCTCCAGGGATCCTTCGCAAGGGTGGCGCGGACCTCGTCCTCCGATTGGGCCTCGATGGCGTGGACCACCCGATCTTCATCCGCCAGGGGCCCGCCGAGCACAATGAAGCCAGCCTCCACGAGTCCGTCCATGAAGGCGGCGTGGGCGGGCCAATCTGACTGCTCTTCCAGCGGCAGGGACGGATTCCATCGTGCGCCTGAGCGATGCAGGACAGCAAGGAACATCGGCACGTCCACGTTCTACCCTCGTGGTGCGAAGCTCCCATCCCTGTCCGAGACTCGGCGTTCACATCGCGAGGGGGCGTATTGCTGTCCACGCGGGCCTGTCGGTGAAATCGAAGTAGCGAGTCTGCTCGACGACGAGTGGATCGTCGCCCAGAAACGCCCCGTGGACGGCAGCCCGGTGGAGGCGCACGCAGCGGTAGTGACGAGGCGCGAGCGCAACCGCCCGAGCGTGCACGGCGTCGGCGTGCCACTCGTCGGGGACGCCGGACCCGGAGAAGAGGACAAGGTTGCCGTGCACCCCCGGCTCTAATTCCGCGTCGTAGTAGCACAGGAGGCCGCTCGCGGCGTAACGGGCAAGACGGGCGACCACCAGCTCCTCCAGCTGGTAGATGTCCGCGTGGTCAACCCCCGATCGGAGATCACCGAAGAACCCGACCGTCGTGAGCTCGCCCGCGCTCAACAACGCGGCCGGCCGAGGCACCACTATCCAGTGAAGGTTGCCGTCCTGGTCGGGCTCGTGTCGCTCGACAGGAAGCCGGCCACGACGCAACGAGGGCGCCTCGCTTCGCAGCCGGTCCAGCATTCTGCCCATCACTCTGGCGTCGGCTCGCGTGCCCTCCGGGTTCGTGAAGGGCCGGTCGGGGACGTGGTCGTCCACGCCGAGAACCTGCGTGTACCTCATGTGGCGACGCTACAACGACTGTTTGTCGTGTTGTCGTGCCGCCCAACCCGGTCGGCCGGCACGGGTTCGCTCGATCCCCGAGACGGCCGACGTGCACTCCCCCGCTCAGTACATAGGGCTACCGTCGAGGAATGCGAGCTTGGGAGCACCGGGATGATGACGCCAGCTCATCAAGTCGGCCCGAGATGGCTGCAGAGACCGCGAACAGAAAGCGCTCAAGGAAGGCAGGTCGGCTGTCGATAAGGGCAGGTATCGAGAACAGCATCCTCCCCCCCGAGGAGCTGTCCCAGGCGCTTGCTGGAGCTAGGCAGGGCGACGAGGACGGTATCCGTGTCCTCTATCGCTGGCTGAACCCGCGCCTGCTCCGGTATCTCCGCCACCATGCCGCCGCGGTCGCCGAAGACCTGGCCTCGGAGGTCTGGATGGCAGTGGCGCGTGGCCTTGCCGGCTTTGACGGTGGACCGATCGAGCTGCGCGCTTTCGTGTTCACGGTTGCCCGGCGTCGCATCGTCGATCACCGCCGCCTCTGTGCCCGCCAGCTACCGACCGTGCCGATCGAGGAGGCCGGAGAGCAAGCGACGCTCTACAGTGCCGAGGACCTGAGCCTGGAGTGGCAGATGACCCAGCGCGCGGTCGAGATGCTGGTACATGACTTGCCAGCAGAGCAGGCGGAAGTCGTGTTACTTCGGGTTCTCGGAGATCTCAGCGTTGCCGAGGTGGCAGTGATACTTGGCAAGACGCCCGGTGCCGTCCGAGTGGCACAACACAGAGGTCTTCGACGGCTCAGTCGGAAGAAAGACGAGAGCGGTGTAACGATATGAGCTTCACGGACGATTCAAGTGGTGAGATGTTTGGGTTCCCACTTGACGACCACACCGCTGACGCCCTCCTCGAAGGTCGGATGACGCCGGACGACGCCCCTCCCGGATGGCAGGAGACCGCCTCGTTCGTGCAATCGGCCAAACGATCGGCGCTCCCGGAGGAGCTCGCCGACGAGCAGGTCCTCGTCGCGCAGATGGCCGCCACGGTGCGAGCCCAAGCAGACATCTTGGACAGCATCGATGGAGGGAGACAGCGCGTGTTGAAAAGGCTGAGAAAACTGCACCTGGAGACGGTCGTCCCTGTGACCGCCGCCGTCATCTTGGGAGGTTCGGCTGCTGCGGCGGCGGCTGGCTTCATCGGTGCCGCCCGCTCGTCACACGCCACCTCCTCCGCCTCGTCACACCTGGTCGTGACGAAGGCGGTTGCCTCGCCTCGCCTGCGGGCCGTCGATCGCGCAACTGTCGCCAAGGTTGAGGGCTCCGGAGGCGGAACACAGGGGTCGGATACAGAGGTTCACGGCTCCGGCACACCCGCGTCCAGCGATTGGAGCGCGGGGAGCAAGCACGCGCACAACGGGGTCTGGGGGCAGGTCACCTCCGTCGACAGCGACACGACGGCCGGTTTCTGTGGGACCTCCGGCGACACGACAGGCACCTTCACGCTGCTCACCGGGCATTGGGGTGGGGGCACCACGATCACCGTGAATCTCACGGGCACGACGACCTTCACGGATCCTGCTGACCCGTCGCCCTCCTTCGCCGACGTCTGCGTCGGCGGCTTCGCCCACGCCTACGGCACGCTCATCTCGGACACGCTCACGGCGGTCTCGGTCTCCGTGCAGCCCGGCCATCACCATCATGGTCACTGCGGTCACCGTGGGCACGGCGGGAGCGGTGGCGGCTCCGGTGGTTACGGTGGCTCGGGCGGGCACCACGGGCATGGCGGCAGCGGTGGTTCGGGCGGGAGCGGTGGCTCCGGCGGTTACGGTGGCTCCGGCGGGCAC
>DASPSK010000177.1:0-3368 GCA_035623975.1 Acidimicrobiales bacterium
TCAGTCCGGCGTGTGCGGCGCCCCTGGCCCGCGGGCTTGATGGTGACGGACCGGCAGCTCCACACGGGCGATCGTGCCATGGTCGCTCGTCATCGTGATCGTGCCTCCGAGCTGGGTCCGAACGAGATCCCGGACGATGGCCAGGCCGAGGCTCCGGCTCTTGTCGATGTCGAAACCCTCCGGCAGCCCCACACCGTTGTCATGTACGGCCACTCCGAACCGATCGCCTGCATGCTCGAAGACGAGATCGATGCGGGGTGCCCTTGCGTCCGCCCCCTCCGCTCCGCCCTCGGCCACGAAACCGTGCTCGATGGCGTTCTGGATCAGCTCGGTCAGCACGACGGCCAGCGGTGTGGCCATGTCCGCCGGGATGTCCCCGAGGTGGCCGTCCACACGCACCGCCACCGAGTGCGGCCCTTCGCTCGACTCCTGCGCCATGCGCACGAGCGCGTGGATGATCTCGTCAAAGGGCACCTGGTCGCTGGCGTCGCGCGAGAGGATCTCGTGCACGACGGCAATCGCCCGGATGCGACGTTCGGCTTCGGCGAGGGCTGTGCGGCCCTCCGGCTCGTCGATGCGGCGTGCCTGCAACCGCAGCAGCGAGGAGATGGTCTGCAGGTTGTTCTTCACCCGGTGATGGACCTCGCGGATGGTGGCGTCTTTCGTGAGCAGCAACCGGTCACGGCGGCGGAGGTCGGTGACGTCCCGGACGAGGACGAGGGCGCCCGTCAGCTCGCCGCGGGCGAGCAGCGGGATGCTCCGCAGGAGCAGGATCGTGTCCGAGCGGCGTTCGATCTCTTCGACGACTGGCAGTCTCGTGGCGAACGAGTCGTGCACGACGGAGGTCTCGAGCCCGAGAGCCGTGAGCGTCGTCCCGTGGATGGCGCTCACGATCCCGATCCGGTGAAGGGCGCTCACGGCATTGGGTGAGGCGAAACTGACCCTCGCCCGGTCATCGACCACGATGACGCCGTCACCCACGCGCGGAGCGGTCTCGACCGGGAGATCGTCGTCGGCGAAGGGAAAGATGCCCTCGGCCACCATGAGCGACAGCCGTTCGAAGAGTTCGAGATAGACGCGTTCGAGGGCACCCCGACGGCGGGCCACCTGCGGTGACCAGACGCGGCAGATCACCGCGATCACCTGGCCCGAGTACCGCACGGGAATGCACTCGAGCCGCTGGTGGCCGTCACCGACATCGCTCCGCTGCTCACCGATGGCCGTGGCACCGGTCCGCAGCGCCTCGAGCACGAGGGGGAGCTGACGGGCCGTGACGACCTGGCCCACGAGGTCGATCTCGAACAGCGTCGGGTTCGTCGTCGGCCGCACCTGACCGATGGCGACGAAGTGCGTGTTCCCCTGGCCAGCCTCTCCCCCGGCGAGGCGGTCGGCAGGGACGTAGAGAAGCAGGTCGGAGAAGCAAAGATCCGCCAGCAGGCTCCAGGAGGCCATGAGGCGCTCGAGGTGGTGACGGGCCGTCGGCTCGAGACCGGCGTTGCGGTAAGCGAGATCGAGCGGCGAGGTCACGGGACGTATTTCGAGTCGGTGAAGTCTTTCCCGGCACCTTCCGGCCGATGAGGGCTGGGGCGGGCTGCGCCGAGCGGCACGTCGTGGCCCTCCCGGTTCCGAAACGCTCGCAGGCTCGAGTAGCCCGCCCGGGCGGCGAGATCGTGCAGCTCCGCCGAGCGGTCGGCGACGTGCGTCAAGCCGTGGGTGTCGGACGCCGTCGTGATGGGGACGCCGCGCCGGAAGAAGCGATCCAGCAGGCTCGGCGAGGGGTACGCCGTGCCGACCGGCTTGCGGAACCCTGCCGACGAGAGCTCCGCAGCCATGCCATTCGACGCCGCCGCCTCGCAGATTCGCTCCTCGATCTCCTCGACGATCCCGGCATCGGCAATCCTGCCGGTGACCTTGACGAGATCCGGGTGGGCGAGCACGTCACAGGTGGCGGTCCCCGCGAGCTCCTCGATGGCTTCGCCATAGGCGCGCCAGGTGGCATTCGTGCCGCGCACGTCCCATTCGGCCATCTGCGCCGGCGAGCCGACGAGGTCGAACATCCAGGTGCCGAGCCAGTGGATGGAGCCGAGGAGCACGTCGAAGGGGTAGCCGTCGAGGAGCGTGCCGACTCTGTCCATGAGGCCCGGGTAGTAGTCGACCTCGAGGCCGGCGACAACGGGCAGGCCCGCCTTCTTGGCGGCGACGACCGTCTCCACGTATCGGTCGAGATCGACGGTGGCGTGGTGGTCGAAGTAGTGCGCCATGTAGGAGCGGAGCTCGTCGTTCGGCTCGTTCGCCCACCACCCCTCGACGATCTCCCTGCCTTTCTTGAAGCGGTGGAAGTGCTCTGTGAGGGCGATTTCGGTCACGCCGACGGCGGCCGCCAGCTCGCAGTACTCGGCGAGGCGCTCAACGGCGAGATCCGTCTCGTCTGCCAGTTGCGGGTGAGGCCAGAGGTGGATGTGGTAGTCGATCATGGGGGTTTCGGCTCGTTCCGGCGCTCGTCGGCGTAGGCTCAGGAAGACGGTAGGCGGCGGATGAGCGTCACGCCGTCGCGCACGGGCAACTGGGCGCAGCGGACGCGTGGGTCGGAGACGACGGCGTCGTTGAACTGCTGGATGGCTCTCGTGGCATCCGTTTCGGGGTTCGGCTCGAGGACGGCTCCGCCGCGAAGAGTGTTGTCGGCGGCAATGAGGCCGTGAGCGGCCAGCTTCGGGAGCACCGCCTCGTAGTAGTCGCCGTACCCGGTCTTGTCGGCGTCGATGAACACGAGGTCGAAAGGTCCCTCCAGGCCGGCGATGGTGTCGAGGGCAGGTCCCTCCCGCAGCTCGATTCGCCCGGCGAACCCGCTCGCCTCGATGTTCTCGCGGGCGTGGGCCGCATGCTCGGGGTCGACCTCACAGGTGACGATCCGCCCGCCTGCGGGCAGGGCCGCCGCCATCGAGATCGCCGAATAGCCCGTGAACGTCCCCACCTCGAGCACGAGCCGGGCGCCTACAGCATGGACGAGCATCTCGAGAAACGCCCCCTCCAACCTCCCGACCATCATCTGGGCGTCCTCGTGCTCTGCGCTCGTTCGCGAAGCCACCTCCTCGAGGTTGGCGGTCGGAGGCGAGGAATGCGCCGTGGCGTACGCCTCGATCTGCGGGTTGACGATTTCCATCAGGGCTCCTTGGTGTCGGTGTCGTTCTCGGAGGCAGCTGTGCCACCTGTGCCGCGGATCGACTTGCCGGCCTTGGCGTTGTTGCGGGTCCCGGCCGGGCCGGACGTGGCTCGACCGCCGGGCCCTGCCGGGATACCGGACCCTGTTGCGCGGGTGGAGGGCGGCGCGGTGCCGGTGCTCCTCGCCGATCGCCCGCCACGGACCTGTG
>DASPSK010000186.1:0-3741 GCA_035623975.1 Acidimicrobiales bacterium
ACGGTCGGGCGCGGGCGGGACGGCGTGCCTCGCTTCGCTCACGTCTTCGTCGTCTTGATGGAGAATCTCGGCTACGCCCCGGCCATGGCGACTCCGGGGCTCGCCAGTCTCGCCCAGCGCTACGCCAGGGCCACCGACTACTGGGCTGTCTCACACCCGAGTCTTCCCAACTACCTGGCGATCACGAGCGGGAGCACCTGGGGGATCAGCAGCGACTGCACCGGCTGCTACGTCTCGGCTACCAACCTCGGCGAGCAGCTGTCCGCCGCCGGGCTGAGCTGGGCTGCGTACTTCGAAGGTGTGCCGTCGGCTTGCTACCTGGAGCCCTACTCCGACGACCCGCTGTATGCGGGCAAGCACAACCCCTTCCGCTACTACACCGACATCCGCAGGAGTCGGGCGCTCTGCTCGCATCTCGAGCCGTTCGACCGGCTTGCTCCAACCCTCGCGGGAGCGCCGGCAAAGGTCCCCCAATTCATCTGGGTGACGCCGAACCTGTGTCACGACGGCCACAACTGCGCGCCTGAGCTGGCGGCGCAGTGGCTGGAGGACTTCGTGGCCGGCATCGTGAAGACGTCGGCCTGGCGCCACGGCGGCGTGATGTTCGTCACCTGGGACGAGTCCGAGAGCGGAGGCCCCCTCGGGGGACAGGTGCTCATGCTCGTCATCGCCCCCGGCCTGCGGCGCGGTCTCGCCGTCGGCACCTACTACACGCACTACTCGCTGCTGGCGACGATCGAGGACGCCTTCGATCTACCACTGCTCAGAAAGGCGCGCAGCGCTCGGCCCATGACGGCGTTCTTCTCGTCCGGCTGACCAGATCGGCCCCGACCCGAAGGCCGGCCCGCCGCACGCCAGACTGGTCCCCATAGCACCCCAATTCATCTTCACGATGCGCGATCTGCGTCGCTTCCACCCGCCCGACCGGGAGGTCTTGCGCGGCATCAACCTCTCCTTCTTCCCGGGCGCCAAGATCGGGGTCATCGGCGCGAATGGATCGGGCAAGTCGTCGCTCCTGCGGATCATGGCCGGCGAGGACGACGGCTTCAGCGGCGAGGCCCGGCTCACTCCCGGCTTCACCGTTGGCCTCCTCGCCCAGGAGCCCGTGCTCGACCCCGGCAAGGACGTGCTCGGGAACGTCGCCGACGGGGTGGCCGAGACGAAGGGGCTTCTCGACCGCTTCAACGAGGTCTGCGCCGGCATGGGCGAGCCGGACGCCGACTTCGACAAGCTGCTCGCAGAGCAGGCGGAGCTGCAGGATCGCATCGACGCTGCGGGTGGCTGGGAGCTCGAGCGAACATTCGAGATCGCCATGGACGCCTTGCGGCTGCCTCCGGGCGACGCCGACGTCACGACGCTGTCGGGGGGTGAGCGCCGGCGTGTCGCCCTGTGCCGCCTGCTGCTCTCGAGGCCGGACCTTCTTCTCCTCGACGAGCCGACCAACCACCTCGACGCCGAGTCGGTGGCCTGGCTGGAGCGCACCTTGCAGGAGTACCCGGGCACGGTCGTGGCCGTCACGCACGACCGCTACTTCCTTGACAACGTCGCCGGCTGGATCCTCGAGCTCGACCGCGGCGCCGGTATACCTTGGCACGGCAACTACTCCTCCTGGCTCGAGCAGAAGCAGGCGCGGCTTGCCGCAGAGGACAGGGCGGACCGGTCCCGGCAGGAGGCCCTCCGCCGCGAGCTCGAGTGGATCCGGATGTCGCCGCGAGCCCGCCAGGCCAAAGGCAAGGCCCGCATCAACGCCTACAACGAGCTCGTCACCGAAGCGGAGGCGGCCGAACGGCGCTCCGACGGGCCTGAGATCATGATCCCGCCGGGTCCTCGCCTCGGAGACCGCGTCGTCGAGGCCGACGGCCTGTGCAAGGGCTTCGGCGACCGGCTCCTCATCGACGACTTGTCCTTCCTGCTGCCTCCTGGCGGCATCGTCGGCGTCATCGGCCCGAACGGGGCAGGCAAGACGACGCTGTGTCGCATGATCGTCGGCGAGGACAAGCCCGACGAGGGCCGTCTCGAGCTCGGGAGCACCGTCGTGCTCGCCTACGTCGACCAGTCGCGCGACGAGTTGGATCCGCAGGCCACGGTCTACGAAGAGATCACGGGCGGGCTCGAGCGGATCGTGGTCGGCAGCCGTGAGCTGCACGGCCGCGCCTTCGTGTCGAGCTTCGGCTTCCGGGGGAGCGACCAGCAGAAGAAGGTCGGTCAGCTGTCCGGCGGCGAGCGCAACCGGGTTCAGCTTGCCAAGGTCCTAAAGAGCGGAGCCAACGTCCTCCTCCTCGACGAACCGACCAACGACCTCGATGTCGACACCCTTCGCGCCCTGGAGGACGCCCTCGTGGCGTTCCCCGGCTGCGTCGTGGTCATCAGTCACGATCGGTGGTTTCTCGACCGCATCGCCACCCACGTGCTCGCCTTCGAAGGGGAGTCACAGGTTCGCTGGTGGGAGGGCAACTTCAGCGAGTACGAGAACGACCGCAAGCGGCGGCTCGGGGCCGACGCCGACCAGCCCCACCGCCTCCGTTACAAGCCGCTCGTACGCTGATCGAGCTTCGGCCCGCCTGCCGACGACGAGCCGCTGCGCCATTAGGACGTCGCGCTAGGACGTCATCGTGGTCGTCGTCACGGGCGGGAGGGTCGTGACCGTGGCCCCGGGCGGCAGCTGGAAGAGGGAGGCTGCGGGCGAGGTCGTGTAGTACTTGATCTCGAAGCGGGTGTTGTCCGGATCGTTCCCGGTGCCCGCAGCGACTTTCACGTAGCCGAGGATGTTCTGGGCGGTCGTGCAGATCGTGCTCGTGCCGATTCCGGGCGGAGTGAGGTCGACGCACGACATCGGGAAGCCATTCACCGTCAGGCTCGAGTTCGTCACCTTGTCGCCTGCAAAGCCGGCGACGAGGGCGAGGCCCTTCAAGAAGTCCACCCAGTGCGTCGGGGTGTAGAAGTCGAGAATGTTGTTGTAGTCCGCCGCGCTCGCTTTCGGCAGCTTCGTGCACTTCCAGTTGGCGTTCGAGCCTGCCGACGGGGGCGTGCAGATGTACTCCCCCGTCGGGTTCACGATGATGTCGAGGTTGCCGTTGGCCGCGTTCGCGCCGGTCTGGGTGAGCTTGAACCAGAGGCCGTTCGGCTTCTCGACGGCGTACCAGATCGTGGCCGGCGAGCTGCCGGTCGTGACGTACTCGGCTTCGAAGGTCGTCGGGCCGGACTGGATCTTGCTCGTGAAGGCGTCCATCGTCGCCTTGTTGCCTTCGACGTTCTTGATGACCTTGTGGATGGCGCGGATGACGCTGCAGCCGCCGAGCCCGAAGCTGCCGAGGGCGAGGGTGGCTGCGAGGGCGAGGCCCGCATGGCGACGAACCCCGCGCCGCACGATCCCGTCAGTCTTCGCCGTCATCGCTTGCCTCCCTAGTCCCTAATTTCCGTCGAGTGGACGCAGAAACCCTGCGGAGAGAATACGCCCTTTGTGAGCTTGGCTCGAGAAACTCGTGCTCGCGCCCGCGCCTAACGGTCCTGTTTGGCCAGATACATCGTGGCGTCGGCCACGGCCATCATCGTGCGTGCATCCGAGGCGTCCCAGGGATACACGCAGCGCCCGACGCTGAGCGACACCGACACCGGACCGCTCTCCAGCTCGATGGGCGCCTCCATCGTCTGCAGGATGCGGCGGACGATGAAGTCGGCCACCTCCACGCCGCGATAGGGGGACTCCGGCGAGGCCCCCAGGGTGGGTTCGATGTCGGGCAG
>DASPSK010000246.1:0-3632 GCA_035623975.1 Acidimicrobiales bacterium
ACGCCTTCGGTCAAATCCCCGAGTCGTGAAGCGAAAGATGACGGCGTATCACTTGAAGCGACCGGCGCATCGGGCATGGCCGCAGCCGACCCGCTCTCGTGATGAGGCCGTACAGGTGCTCACTAAGTAAACGGTATTGACCTTAGTCCCCAATCGCCAGTACTCGGGTCCTCAGCGACCCGTGATCGCCAGGTTCGTCGAGGTCTTCTACAACGGCGACGGCGCCCTCCTGGCGGCCCTGGCCGACGGTGGGCCGGGCGCTCCCGACGTGGCGCCCATATCTGTCAGCGACCTGCCAGCCAACAACGGCCCGCCCGGCAGCACCGGGCCAAACTCGGCGCGACTGGCTGGTCGCTACTCACTCCACCTCACCTTCCAGTGGGGCATCGCCTACACGCCTTACAACTTCACCTCCACGGCCGGGATCACCAAGTGGCTCGTCCGCCAGTTGTACATTCGCCAGGCCCTTCAGCTGCTCGTCGACCAGCCTGAGCTCATTGAGACAGCGGCAGATGGGTACGGCATTCCCGTGTACGGCCCGGTCCCTGTCTTGCCGCCAAGTTCTTTCGCGGCGAAGCAAGAAAGCTCGAACCCATATCCACCCGACCCGGCCAAAGCCAAACAGCTTCTCCAGGCGCACGGCTGGACTATCAGTCCGGACGCGGCCGACGTCTGCATCAGGCCCGGGACCGCCGCGGACGACTGCGGGAGGGGCATTCCAAAGGGGGCCCCGCTCAGATTCACGCTTCTGTACGCCGAGGATGAGGTATGGAAGGTCCAGCTGGCCGTGGCGGAGGCGGCGGCTTGGGCGGGGGTCGGGATCGAGGTCACACCGCAGGGGGAATCGCTCCCCGCGGTCCTCGGAACACTAGCCCCGTGTGCCGGTGCCCGAGACTGTTCCTGGACCATGGCGAACTTTGGCGGCTGGTACTTCGTTCCGGACTACATGCCCACAGGTGACTACCTCTTCGCGGCGGGGGCGGCAGATAACTACGGGAACTACGACGACGCCGAGGCGAACCGCCTCATCTCCGCCAGCGAGCGGTCCAACAACCTCGGTGCCTTGTACCGCTACGAGACCTACCTGGCTAAGCAGCTTCCGGTCCTTTGGCAGCCAGACCACTATGTGGTTACCTTCGAGGTGGCGAAGCATCTCGGTGGCGTGGGCGAGATCAGTCCTTTGACGACGATCACGCCTGAGTACTGGTATTGGACGACCGCGGGCGGCGCTTGACTCTGTTCCTCGTCTCTGGTCGAGGAGGTGGCCCACGCTGTGGTCGAGACGGCCATTCGCGCGTGAGGGGTCAAGGAGACCAGAACCGGTCGCGCGGTTGGGTGCAAGCCCTCAAGGCCAAGCGAGGTCAGTCGTCCAGGGCCGCCCGGAACTCCTTCACCAGCTGGGCGGCCCCGTCCGCACCGCAGCCGTCGAGGATGCGGTGCACGAGGGCGGAGCCGACGACGACGCCGTCCGCCACGCGGCTGACCTCGGCCGCTTGTGCCGGCGTCGAGATGCCGACTCCGACGAGGACGGGGAGATCCGTCACCGCCTTGCAGCGCTGGGCGATCTCGCCGGCGCTGGCGGCGAGGTCTGCCCTCTCGCCCGTCACTCCCATCAGTCCGACGGCGTAGAGGAAGCCCCTCGCCCGCTCGGCGATGAGCTTCAACCGCTCCCCCGTTGTCGTCGGGGCGGCGAGGAGCACCGTCGCCACACCCGCCTCGTCGGCTTCGTCCGCCCACCCGTCCAGCTCGTCGACGGGCAGATCCGGCACGATGACCCCGCTCACCCCGGAGGCGGCGAGGAGCTGTGCCATGCGCCGGTGCCCGGTGCGGACGACGATGTTGTAGTACGTCATCACGGCCACGGGGATGGCGACGTCGGCCGTAGCGATCGCCGCGATGATCGCCGTTGCGGTCGCTCCTCCTGCCAGCGCCTCGAAGGAGGCCCGCTGGATGACCGGCCCGTCGATCATCGGGTCGCTGAAGGGAAGGCCGACTTCGACGGCGTCCGCACCGGCGGCGGCGACGGCTTCGAGGGTGGCCACCCAGTCGGAGCCGAGCCCACCGGTCACGTACGGCACGAGGAGCTTGCGCCCGGCGTCCCGCTGTTGACGCAGGGTCGCCTCGAGCGTGGGCCGAGGCATCAAGTCGCCAGCCGTTCCATCACGAGAGCCACGTCCTTGTCGCCTCGACCCGACATCGTGATGAGCACGCTCGAGTCGGCGGGGATGGATCGACCGGCCTCGCGCACGACCCAGGCGACGGCGTGGGCAGGCTCGAGCGCAGGGATGATGCCCTCGGTCTCGGCCAGGAGCTGGAAGGCCGCCACCACCTCGGAATCCGAGGCCTCCTCGTACTCCGCCCGCCCCAGCTCGCCCAGGAAGGCATGCTCCGGGCCGATGCCAGGGTAGTCGAGCCCGGCGGAGATCGAGTGCGCCTCCAGGATCTGGCCTTCCTCGTCCTGCAGGAAACGCGAGCGCATCCCGTGCACGACCCCGGGTATCCCGTGGCGCATGGCCGCCCCGCCCTCGGCCTCCACGCCGACGAGGCGGGAGCCCGAGTCGACGAAGCCGGCGAAGGTGCCGGCCGCGTTGGAACCGCCTCCCACGCAGGCGACGACGACGTCGGGATCGGCCTTCAGGATCTCCCGGCACTGCCGGCGGGCCTCGTCACCCACGATCCGCTGGAACTCCCGGACGATGAAGGGATAGGGGTGTGGGCCCATGACCGACTCGATGCAGTAGTGCGTCGTCGCCACGGTGGCCACCCAGTCGCGCAGCGCCTCGTTGATGGCGTCCTTCAGCGTCCTGCTGCCGCTCTCGACCGAGCGCACCTCCGCCCCGAGCAGGCGCATGCGGAAGACGTTCAGCTCCTGGCGCTCGATGTCGACGGCGCCCATGTACACCGTGCAGTCCAGGCCGAAGAGGGCAGCCGCCGTCGCCGTGGCGACGCCGTGTTGCCCCGCGCCCGTCTCGGCCACCAATCGGGACTTGCCCATGCGCTCGGCCAGCAACGCCTGGCCGATGACGTTGTTCAGCTTGTGGGAACCGGTGTGGTTCAGGTCCTCGCGTTTCAGCAGCACACGGAGCCCCAACCGCTTGCTCAGGCGGCGGCACTCGAACACCGGCGTGGGCCGGCCGCCATACTCACGCAGGAGGCGGTCCAGCTCGCTCCGGAACGGCGGGTCGCTCCAGGCGCGATGGAACGCCCTGTCGAGCTCCTCGCACGCCGGGACGAGGGACTCGGGCACGAAGCGGCCGCCGAACTCCCCGAAGCGCCCTTGGGGTGAGGGCTCCCGCATCAGCTCTCCGATCGGGTTCATCCCTCTTCCTGCCAGTCGTAAGGTGCCTCGACCTCTTCCGGGTCGTACGGCTCGGGCTCGGCGGCGCGGGCCGCCTGCACGAAGGCGCGGATCTTCGACGGGTCCTTCTTCCCCGGAGACGACTCCACCCCGGTCGAGACGTCCACGCCCCACGGGTGCACCGTGCGGATGGCCTCGCCCACGTTGGTGGCGTCGAGCCCGCCGGCCAGCACGATCCGGCGGCCCTTCGGCGCCCCTTCCGCCAGCCGCCAGTCGAAGACCTTGCCGGAGCCCGGCGAGGGCGCGTCGATGAGGATGATGGGAGCGCCGTACT
>DASPSK010000383.1:0-2550 GCA_035623975.1 Acidimicrobiales bacterium
CTCGAGGTGGCCGGCTCGCCGGAGGGCTTCCACATCCTCGAGAGCGCCTCCCACGGGTCACCGTCCGCGCCGGTGGCCATTGACACGGCCGCCTGCGGAGAGTGCCTTGCTGAGGTGGATGACCCGCGCGACCGTCGTCACGGCTACCCGTTCACGAACTGCACCAACTGCGGCCCCCGCTACACGATCGTGGTCTCCGTCCCCTACGACCGCCCGGCGACGACCATGGCAGGTTTTGCCATGTGCGATCTGTGCCAGGCGGAGTACGACGACCCTGGCGACCGGCGCTTTCATGCTCAGCCGAATTCATGCCCGCGATGCGGCCCGCGCTTGTCCTACCGCGAGCCGGACGGCACCGTCGTGGCCGAGTCGGAGCGGGCCCTCGGTCTGGCCGTGCAGAGGCTCCTGGAGGGCGGGGTCGTTGCCGTCAAAGGCCTCGGCGGCTACCACCTCGCCGTCGACGCCACGAACGACGCCGCCGTGAGGACGCTCCGGCGCCGGAAGGCGCGCGACGACAAGCCCTTCGCCGTCATGGTGGCCGATCTCGCGACGGCGAGAAGCCTCTGCGAGCTCGACGCGCTGGCGGCGGCGACGCTCGCCTCCCCACGCCGGCCGATCGTGCTGGCGCCGCGCACCGCCGCCCCGCTCTCCCCAGGGGTCGCTCCCGGCCTGCGGGAGCTCGGCCTCATCCTCCCCTACACGCCCCTGCATCACCTCCTCATGGCGGCCGTCGGGCGACCGCTCGTGATGACGAGCGGCAATCTCTCCGACGATCCGATCGCTCATTTGGACGACGACGCCATCGGGCGACTCGGCCCCCTCGTGGACGGGCTGCTCTCGCACGACCGGCCGATCCACGTCCGCTGCGACGACTCCGTCGTGCGCTCGGCGGGGGGACGAGTGCAGGCGGTGCGCCGCTCCCGCGGGTTTGCCCCCGAGGCGCTCACCCTCACCGTGGAGGCAAGACGACAGGTGCTCGCAGTCGGAGCGGAGCTGAAGAACACCGTCTCGGTCGCCAAGGGCACCTCCCTCGTCACGAGCCATCACATCGGCGACCTCGAGCACCTCGCCACCTACGAGGCCTTCCTGCAGGCGACCACCCACCTTCCTGCGCTCTACGGCGTCGAAGCGGACGTCGTCGTGCACGACCTCCACCCGGAGTACCTCTCCACGAAATACGCCCTCGATCTCGACCTCGAGACCTGCGGTGTCCAGCACCACCATGCCCACGTGGCGTCCTGCCTGGCCGAGCACGGCAGGACGGAGGCGGTGCTCGGCGTGGCCTTCGACGGCCTCGGGCTCGGGCTCGACGGCGTGCTCTGGGGAGGCGAGTTCCTCGTGGCCGACCTCGAGGGTTTCGAGCGGCTCGGGCATCTCGCTGACGTCGCCATGCCGGGAGGGACGGCCGCCGTCAGAGAGCCATGGCGGATGGCGCTCTCGTGGGTGGCGGCGACCCTTGGGCCAGGCGCGGCCGCACGCCTCGGCCCCGGGCTTGACGAACGCTGGCGGCTCGTCCTCCAACTCGTCGAGCGCGACCACGACCTCCCGCGGACGACGAGCGTCGGCCGGCTCTTCGATGCCGTGGCGGCTCTCCTCGGCATCCGCACGAAAGTCACCTACGAGGGGCAGGCCGCCATCGAGCTCGAGGCGCTCGCGGCCGGCGTCCCCGACACCGAGGCAACGGCCTACCCGGTGGAGGTGCGCGAGGACGAATCGATGGCGCTGCTCGATCCGGCGCCCTTGATCGGTGCCGTCGTCGAGGAGCTGCAGCGGGGCACCCCGCCGGCCGTCGTCGCCGCCGGCTTCCACAAGGGCCTCGGCCTCGGGGCGGCCGTGCTTGCCGCCCGCCTGGCGGCCGCTCGCCGCCTGGACACCGTGGCGCTGAGCGGCGGCGTCTTTCAGAACGTTCGCCTCAGCGCCGTCATCGCAGACGAGCTGCGGCGCCGCGGCCTCGGGGTGCTCGTGCACGAGCTCGTACCGCCCAACGACGGTGGCATCAGCGTGGGTCAGGCTGCCATCGGGGCGACCGCGAGCCACCTCGGACGGCCGCCGACGTCTCCTCGTTCAGCCTGAGGCCTCACTCTTCCCTGGCGCCATCCCGCTGGCGACTTCCCGGTGGAGGCGACCGAAGTTGTAGTAGGCGGCGCATGCCCCCTCGGAGGAGACCATGCAGGTGCCGATGGGCGTCTCCGGCGTGCAGGCTGTGCCGAACACCTTGCACTCCCACGGCTTGATGACGCCCTTCAGGACTTCGCCGCACTGGCAGGCCTTCGGATCGGCCACGCGGACGCCGGGCAGACTGTAGCGGAGCTCGGCATCGAAATCCGCCCACTCCGGGCGGAGCTTGAGGGCGCTCTGGGAGATGAACCCGAGTCCGCGCCACTCGAAGTGAGGCCTGAGCTCGAAGACCTCCGCCAGGATCTCGAGGGCGCGGGCGTTGCCCTCCTCGCGCACGCAGCGCGTGTACTGATTCTCGACGCAGCAGCGTCCTTGCCGGATCTGCAGCAGCAGCATCTCGATCGCCTGGAGGATGTCGAGCGGCTCGAAGCC
>DASPSK010000305.1:0-2751 GCA_035623975.1 Acidimicrobiales bacterium
CAGTCGAGCAGGCGCAGGATCGGCTCGATGATCCAGCGCGAGTCCTGATGGTCCGCCAGCGTCACCGGCTTCTCGTAGAACCAAGCGTCCGGATTGGTGGCGGCGAAGTCCCTGATGCCCACGATGTAGCGGCCGAAGTCCTCGTTCGTGACGCCGTAGCGCTCCATGTAGGGAAGCGCGTCCATCGACAAGATGGCCGCCGGCGTCAGGGCCCCGTAGGGCGCCGCCCAGCTGGTGAACCCCCAGCCGGTCCCCGTGGCCGGCAACTCCCCCGGGTTGCGGGCCCGCCCGAAGCGCCGTCCCGACCGGGCGTTGAGCGCCCGGTAGACCAAGACCGTCTCGGCCGCGCCCGCGGCGACGGCCCACGCGGCCGCGCCGAGCGTGGCGCCCGAGGCGGCACCGCCGTGCGGCAGGCGCACGGTGAAGGAGAGGTCGTCGACACCCAGGACGCGCATCAAGTCGAGGTCGTCGGTCGGGTCGATGGTGAAGGTGACCATGCCGTCCACGTCGGCCACGCCGAGCCCCGCGTCGGCGAGCGCGGCGAGGCTCGCCTCGGCGGCGAGCTGGAGCTCGCTGCGGCCGGAGTCCTTCGAGAACTCCGTCTGCCCGATCCCGACCACCGCCGCCGCGCCGCGTATCAACGCCCCTCCGCCGGCCGGAACAGGGGCACAGCGACGCCCGGCTCGTCCGTCGGCGCGAAGAACACCTCGACGGGCATCCCGATCTCGACCTGGTCGACCGGGACGTCGCACACGTTGGAGATCACCCTCGGGCCTTCGTCGAGCTCGACGGTCGCCACGACGACGGGGAGGTCGAACCACGGGTTGGGCGGGTGGTGCACGATGATGAAACTGGCGACGCGACCACGGCCCGACATCTGTCGCATCTCCCGCTCGGCACTGTGGCATGCCGGGCACAGCGGCGACGGAGGGTGGCACAAGGCGCCGCACGATCCGCACGCCTGGATGAGCAACTGCCCCCGCGCCGCACCCTCCCAGTAGAAGGCGTTCTCCGCGGTGAGGACCGGAGCAGGGCGCGTCCTCACGCGGCGGCCAGCCCGTAGACCCTCGCCGCATTGCCGCCCAGGATCAACCGCCGCTCGTCCTCGGGGACGTCGGCGAACAGCTTCTCGACGATGGCGACCGAGTTGGGCCATGTCGACGCCGGGTGGGGGAAGTCGGTCGACCACATGATGTTCTCCACCCCGACCTCGTAACGCTTGGCCAGGCTCTCGGCGTCGCCGCCCAGGAACGTCAGCGAGACCTGGCGGCGGAACGTCTCCGACGGCAGCGTGGTGACCCCGGGATAGAGGCGGTCCCGTCCCCGGGACCACGACTTGTCGAGCATGCGGACCCACAGCACGAAGATGTCGAATAGCGGCTCGACGAAGACGATGCGCAGCTGCCTGAAGCGCTCGAGCACCCCGGTCATGAGCCAGAACGACAGGTTCTCGACGATCATCATCCCGGGCAGGGAGTTGAAGATGACCTTGAAGGGGGTGGGGTCGGCCCGGTAGACGTCGAAGAGGGAATTCTTCAGCCCGAGGTGCTGGCTGATGGTGACGCCGGTGTCCGAGAGCGCGCTCCACAGCGGGTCGTAGGAAACGTCGTGGTACGGCGGGAATCCGAGCTCGGTCGGGTAGTTGGGCAGCTGCACCGAGCGTGCACCGGCTGCGGCCAGCCGGTGCACCTCGCACACGGCGTGGTCGATGTCGATAATCGGGAGTTGGTAGCTAGCGACGAGACGGTTCCGGTCGACGGCGCAGAAGTCGTCGAGGGCGTCGTTGAAGGCGCGGGCCACCTCCTTCCAGTGGTCACCGGCCAGGTGGAACTGGCGGAAGGCGCTCAGCTCCGAGTACAGGACCTCCGCCCACACCCCGTCGCGGTCCATGGCGGCCAAGCGGGCGTGAGGCTCCCAATAGCCGGGATCGCTGGCCCCCGGGGCCAAGTCGCCGAAGTCCTCGAGGCTCTGGCGGCTGCCGCCACGCTGCTCGAGCTCCATCGCCTGCAACGTGGCCACCGCGTTCTCGTAGGGCGCAGCGGCTGCCTTGGGGAGCCGCTCCTTCACCCAGTCCTCGGTGATGCGGACGTGGGAGTCGGCGGAGATCAGACGCTGGTCCATGGGTTCCTCCTTGTTCGTCGGCCTGCGGTCGTTCAGCCCCGGGCGCGGTCGGCGGTCTCGGCGGTGATGGCCCGGAGCATGTCCTCGCCCAGCCCGAGCTCGGCCAACACCTCGTCGGTGTGCTCACTCAGCGCCGGTGCCTCGCCGACCACCGACGCCGGCGTCGCCGAGAAGGCGAGGAACGGCGTGTGGGCCGGCGCGCTGAGGGCGCCGGGCGCCGACACCTCGACGGGCACCCCGGCACGGTCGAGCGCGGCGAACCAGTACGTCGCCGGGCGGCCGGCAAAGGCCTCCTCGAGCAGCTTGGCGAGGTCCTCGTCACTGCCGCGCCGCGCCCCGGCGTCGGCGAACCGCTCGTCGGCGACGAGGTCGGCCTTCCCGAGGGCCCCGCAGAGCCGGCGCCAGTGCTCCTCGGTGACGGCGGCCAGGCAGATCCAGCCCTCCGCGGTCTCGTAGAGCCGGTAGAGGGCCCCGAAGCCGAGCTGCTGGACGTCGAGTTTCGGCCGGTCCGGCCCGGAGCCGTCGGGGAGCACGAAGGTGCCCGAGGACGTCGCCAGGCACGCGTTGAGGATCGACGTCCCGACCTCCTGGCCCTCGCCCGTGCGGGACCGGTGATAGAGCGCCTGGCAC
>DASPSK010000315.1:0-10474 GCA_035623975.1 Acidimicrobiales bacterium
CGTCTCGTGCAGTGATGGAGGCAGCAGAGGCGGTACCGGCGGGGGACGTGGTTCCGACGACGGGCGAGAGCCGGCCCGTGTTCTCGCCGTCGGTGCCTCATCCCCCATGGCGCGGCTCGGGAGGGACGAAGGAGGAGGCCACGGCGAACCCGGAGCTCGACGGCGCACCGCCCCCGGCCTCGTTCGAGGCGTTCTATATCGCGTCCTATGACAGCCTCGTCCGCCTCGCCTATATTCTCACGAGCTCTCGTGAGCTGGCGGAGGACCTCGTGCAGGACTCATTCGTCCGCCTCCACGGCCATTACGACGGCGTGGAGGCGCCGGACCGCTACATCCGCCGGATCGTCGTGAACGCCTCCCGTTCGCACTTTCGCAGCACAGGGCGGGAACGGGACAAGCGACCACTGCTCTACGTGGTCCCCGACGGAGGCGAGTCGGCAGGAGCGACCGCCGAGTTGAACGACGTACTCCTCAGCCTTCCCTACCGCCAGCGAGCAGCTGTCGTGCTGCGGTTCTACTCCGACCTTTCGGAGAGCGAGATCGGCGAGGTTCTCGGCTGCCGTCCCGGGACGGTCGGTTCGCTCATCCACCGGGCACTCAGGCGGATGCGAAAGGCGCTTGAGTCATGAGCCTCGAGAACGAGCTTCGGCGGCAGCTGCACGCCAAGGCAGCGGCGCTCAGAACTGCTCCCGACTTCCCCGACCTCGCGGGACGCATCGCGGCCCGCGACGGCAGGGTGAGGCGGCATGAGCGCATGGCTCTCGGCGCGGCCGTGATCGTGCTCGCCGCCTCCCTCGGCGGGCTCGCCGGGGCGCTCGTCGGCTCGCCGCGGGCGAAGCAGAGCAATGGGCAGTACACCCGCAGCTTTCCAGAGCAGGTAAGGCCAGGCCCTCGTCAGGGCGCGACATCGCAACCGGCCACCGGCAACCTGGCACCAGAAGGCCCCCGGACGATCATCAGCCGCCAGGCGCCCGGCGGCGTCAGCGTCGTGGCGACGGTCCAGCCCTTCTCGAGCCCGGTGGCGATCTCGAGCGAATGGAGCCCGGGGTCCCTCTGTGTCACCGGAGAGATCGTCTCCACCACCGTCGGCGAGACCGGTTCGTTCGGCGGAGGCACTTCGGTGGCGCAGTTGCCCATGCTCACCTCCAGCGGGCTCGAGGTCCTGTCGTCCGGAGTCCTCCCGGTCGCCGGCGGTGGGCAGGAGTGGTGGGTGACGGCCGCAGTCGGCCGAGGCGTGGCGCGCGTCGCCGCCGAGAACGTCGGCGGCACTCCCGTGACGGTGACGCCGTCGTCGGCCGGCATCGCCGTCGTCACCGGGTCGATGTCAGGTCCTGACACCAACAGCGGGGAGATGAGCGCGGTGGCGGAGGGCGCAGGCGGCGATGCGTCGTTGGGTTTCCTCTTGGGCTCAGGCCCGCGGGCGGTGGGGGAGTCGCCAGCAGGCTCCGATGCGTCCGGGTGCTCGTCGCTCGTACCCCAAGCCGGGCCCTCCTCCGCCTCCTCCAGCCAGCCCGCCGAGCCGGAGCTCGCCGCCGGTTCCATCATCGCCGCGTTCGATCAGGCCTTCTCTGCCAACCCCCTCCTCGGGTTTGCGGCCAACCTGGCGGCGGTGGAGGACGGGGACCGACTCGGCGCCGCACCCGCATCGAAGGACGCCGCCAGGCAGGAGGTGACAGGGTCGGCGGCCGTCAGCGGGGAGGCGGCCACGGCCGGGGGCACGGTGGAGGTGCGCCAGGTGACGTTCCTCTCCGCCTCGGATGCCGAGGTCGTCTACCGGTTGAACGACGGCGTCCTGCTCACCGGCTTGGCGGAGCTCGGATCAGGAATCTGGCGCGTCAGCCTGGGGACGTTCTGCGACAGCCTTTCCTCGCGCCTGATCGAAGGGGACGTGCCCCTCTCGGTCGTGAGCGCCTGCGAGCCGCGTTGAGGGCATAGCTCGGCGCCGGTGCTCTCAGGCGCTGCGCCTCCGGCGGGCAGCCAGCCAAGCCTTGCGAAGCTTGCGCCGCTCCTCTTCGGAGGTCCCGCCCCACACCCCCGACTCCTGGTTCGTCGCCAGGGCGAACTCCAGGCAGGCGTCTCTTACTTCGCAGCAGACGCAGACCGCCCTTGCCGCCTCGATCTGGTCGATCGCCTGGCCCGTGGTCCCGATGGGAAAGAACAGATCGGGATCGGTGTCCCGGCATGCTGCGCTCTTTCGCCAGTCGTCGGTATCCCACTCGATTGAGCGGGTCCAGGTGAGAGCCAAGGTCGCCTCCTCTGTTCCAAGCCCGGTGTCCACTCGCCG
This sequence comes from Acidimicrobiales bacterium, assembly GCA_035623975.1. Taxonomy (GTDB): domain Bacteria; phylum Actinomycetota; class Acidimicrobiia; order Acidimicrobiales; family Bog-793; genus JAKACA01. Next base: position 2,285 of record DASPSK010000315.1, read on the forward strand.
GCTACTCGTGAAAACAGTCACAAACCCAGCTGCCGACCGCCGGCTACGAAATCGAGCGAGAGGAAAGGCTGCGGGGCGAGTGGAACTGCGCAGCAAAGAATAGGCCGGATTGCTTCGGTCTGCAAGCATGTGTTCACGAGCACACGGAAAATCTCCTGCTCCCGGAGGTCGAGACGAAGTGACATCCGTCTATGCCCATCGCGGTTCAGCCAGCCCGGACGTACGTGAGAACACCCTCGAGGCTTTCAGGGCTGCGGCCCGGCTGGGCGCGGACGGCGTCGAGCTGGACGTCCGCAGGACGGCCGACGGAGCCCTCGTGATCCATCACGATATCGAGGTCAAGGGCCTCGGTGCCGTCTCGGGATGCCTCCGCCGTGACCTGCCGGCGTGGATGCCCTCGCTCGAGGAGGCGCTCGCGGCCTGTTCAGAGCTCGGCCTGGCCGTCAACGTCGAGGTGAAGAGCGAATTGGCCGGCCCCTCGCACGACCCGATGGAACGTTGCGCAAGGGAGTCGGCCGGGCTGTGCGAGGCGGCAGCAGGCCGTGTCGACATCGTCGTCTCCTCCTTCTCGCCGGCGGCGCTCGCCGCCGCACGGGAAGTCTCTGCCGAGCTGGCCCTCGCCTGGCTCGCCGGACTCGGTTCGGCCGGGGCGCCGGCGCCCTGGCGGACGGGCCGCCTCGCCGCCCTTCGGCTCGAGGGAGTGCATCCGGCCGACCCTCTCGTCGACACCGGCTACGTGGCCCTCGCGCACGCCGACGGGCTCGCCGTGCGGGTGTGGACGGTGGACGATCCCGCCCGCATCGCCGTCCTCGCTGGCCTCGGCGTCGCCGCTGTGATCACCAACGATGTGGCGGCGGCGCGGCGCGCCCTCGGGAACCTCTGAGGGGCCATCGGGGTCTGAGCTGCGGTTTCGTCGGCCGGGAGCTCCCCAGTTGGTCAGCGAGGGCGTTGTTCGGGAACAATCGGGGCATGAATGTCGCCGTCTGTGTGAAACAGATCCCCGACCCGGTCGAGCCGTACACCCTCGATGCGAGCACGAACACGCTTGTGCGTGACGGCAAGCTCGTTCTCGACGACTCCGACTCTTACGGGGTCGAGATGGCCCTCCAGCTGGTGGAAGCCAGCGGTGGTGGCGACGTCATCCTTATCTCCATGGCACCCAACAACGAGACGAGCGGCCTTCGGACCGCGCTCGCCATGGGCGCCGCCAGCGCCGTGTTGGTGAGCGACCCCGTGCTGAAGGGCAGCGATGCCCTCGGCACCGCCAAGGTGCTGGCAGCGGCCGTCCGCACCCTCGACCCGGCGCCGGAGCTCGTGCTCACCGCCACCGAGTCGACCGACGGGTACACGGGAACGACGCCGGTGCAGCTCGCCGAGCTGCTCGGCTGGCCTTCGGTCACCTTCGCCAAGCACGTAGAGGTCGCAGGCGGCATCGTGAAGGTGCAGCGACAGACGGAGGCCGGATACGACGAGGTCACCTCGCCGCTGCCCGCCGTCGTCTCTGTGACCGCAGGAGTCGTGGAGCCCCGCTACCCGTCGTTCAAGGGAATCATGGCGGCTCGCTCCAAGCCGGTCTCCGAGCACACGGTGGCAAGCCTCGGCCTGAACCCGGGCGAGGTCGGCTTCGGTGGGGCGCGCCAGGAGGTCGTCTCCGTGCAGGCGGCTGAGGCCCGCAGCTCCGGCGAGATCGTCGTCGACGAAGGGGACGCCCACGAACGGGTGGCGGCCTTCCTCGATCAGCTCAAGGTTCTCTAGGAGGGGATCGTGGACAGCATCTGGGTGCTTGCCGAACAGAGCGACGGGAGCCCGCTTGGCATCGTTCTCGAGCTCCTCACCGCCGCCCGTTCCCTCGCCGGGGGCGGAGCCGTGGAAGCCTTCACGTGGGGTGCGGGCGCCGCCGGCACCGCCCGTGTGCTCGGCGAGTACGGGGCGACGAAGGTCTACGATGCCGGCGACATCGGCGACTCGTTGCCGGGTCCCCGTGTCGCCGCCGCCATTGCCCAGCGCATGGCCGTCGGCGGCGCGCCGGCCGCCATTCTCGTGCCCACCACCTACGACGGTCGCGACATCGCCGGCCGCCTGTCGGCGCGCCTCGATCGGCCCGTATTGACCAACGTCGTGGGCCTGGCGGCCGAGGGGGCGGCTCTCGTCACCGAGCACGCCATCTTCGGTGGGAGCCAGGTCCTCAGGGCGCGCTTCACGAGCGACGGGCCTGGCATCTACGTCGTCCGGACGAAGTCGTTCGCCGCCGAGCCGGCCGAGACCGCTGCCACGCCTGAGGTCGTGGCTGTCGAGCTGCCAGAGACCGGGGCGACGGACGCAGCCAAGGTCGGCGCTCGCCACGTCGAGGCGCAGAGCGGTCCGAAGCTCGACGACGCGCCCGTCGTCGTGTCGGGCGGCCGTGGCCTCGGATCCGCCGAGAACTACGCCTGGATCGTGGAGCTGGCCGACCTTCTCCACGGTGCCGCCGGGGCATCGCGGGCGATCGTGGACGCCGGCTGGGTGCCGTACTCGCATCAGGTGGGCCAGACGGGCAAAACGGTCAAGCCAACCGTCTACATCGCCGCGGGCATCTCAGGGGCGACTCAGCACATGGTCGGCATGAAGGGGGCGAAGAACATCATCGCCATCAACAAGGATCCCGACGCCCCCATCTTCTCGATCGCCGACCTCGGTGTCGTCGGCGACGTCTCCAAGGTGCTGCCGAAGCTGATCGAGACGATCAAGAGCCGTCAGTCCTAGGCCACGCCACCGCGGCGGCCGGCGAGATCGGACGCAAGAGGGGCGGTGGCTCGTTCGTCGGTAGAACCGTGATGACCGCCCCCCCGCCCGCCGTCACCCGGCGCCCCATCTCGGTGGCTAGGGTGCGACGGTCGCCGCGCGCCGGGCGCGGCGCGTAAGGGTCAAAACATTGCTGTTTCCGACCATCGACTTCGCGATCTTCTTCGGGATCGTCTTCGTCCTCAACTGGTTGCTGGCGCCGTTCCCACGGCGCTGGAAGGCCTTCATCATCGTCGCCAGCTACGTCTTTTACGCCTGGTGGGACTGGCGTTTCATCTTCCTCCTGGCCTTCTCGACGGTCGCGACCACCGCCGGCGGGCGGCTCGTTCACCGGGCGGCGTCGGACCGGGCGCGCAAGTTCTGGCTCATCGCCACGCTCGTGGTCGAGCTCGGCCTGCTCGGATGGTTCAAGTACTACGGGTTCCTCTACAACAGCATCGACAACGCCCTCGCCCACCTCGGGCTCGTCTCGCTCTCGGCGCCGATGGAAGTCATGCTGCCCGTCGGCATCTCGTTCTTCACTTTCATGGGCTTGTCGTACGTCATCGACATCTACCGGCGAGAGCTGCAGCCGTCTCCGTGGCTCGACGTGGCCACGTTCGTGTGCTTCTTCCCTCACCTTGTCGCTGGCCCGATCGTCCGGGGATCCGACCTGCTCCCCCAGATCGCACGCTCCGACAGGCGGGACCCCCGACACATCGACCTTCCCCGGGCCGCCTACCTGATCTTCGGCGGGCTCTTCAAGAAAGTCGTGCTCTCGAGCTACATCTCCACGGCGATCGTCGACCCCGTGTTCGCCAACCCCGGGCTCCATTCGGCCCCGGAGGTGCTGTTCGCCGTCTGGGGGTACGCCGTCCAGATCTACTGCGACTTCAGTGGGTACACCGACATCGCCATCGGCTGCGCCCTGTTGCTCGGCTTCCGGTTCCCGGAGAACTTCAACTCTCCCTACATGGCCCGATCGCTGCAGGATTTCTGGCGGAGATGGCACATGACCCTGTCGTTCTGGCTGCGCGACTACCTCTACATCCCCCTCGGAGGCAACAAGGGCCCCCGCTGGAAGATGTACCGCAACATCATGATCACCATGCTGCTGGGCGGGCTGTGGCACGGTGCTGCCTGGACCTTCGTCGCCTGGGGCGGCTTGCACGGCATCGGGCAGTGCACCGGCCACTGGCGGCGTCAGCGGCGCGTGGAGCGCGGCCTGCCTGCCCAGAGCAACGCGCCCCTCGCTGTGGCGTGGCAGCGGTTCGCGACGTTCCAGTACGTCTGCCTCGGTTGGGTGTTCTTCCGGGCGACCTCGTTCAGCAACGCCTTTGCCATGTTGGGCCGCCTCGCGTCGGGATGGACGCTTCCCTCCCCCCTCGTGACGTTCCCGGTGCTCCTGACCGTGGCAGTCGGGATCGGGACCCAGTACGTGCCGGCGGGCGTCTCGGCCCGGATCCAGGACATCTTCGGTCGGCTGCGGCCAGCTTTTCAGGGCGTGACGTTGGCCGTCATCCTCCTCGTCATCACTACGATGGGGCCACCGGGGGTCGCGCCCTTCATCTACTTCAAGTTCTGATGTGATGGTGTTCGAAGGTTTGACGATATGACCCCAGCCTCGCCGCCACCTCCGCCGCCGGTTGACCCGCCCGAAGGGGCGCCTGCGATCCCGCCTTCGCGGGCTGACGGGCGGCCGCGGGACACCACGGGGGAGATCCCCGGCGCCGGGGCCGTCACTCGCACGACGGCCGCGAGGGCGACAAAGGCGGGCGTGAACAGGGCTGGCGCCACCAAGCCGGGCAGTACGAGGGCCAGGGCCACCAGCGGGGGGGTCACCAACGGCGGGGCCACCAACGGCGGGGCCACCGACTCCCGCGCACCGCAAGCCGTCAGGACCAGGGCCGCCTCCTCCACCCCGGCCGCCTCCACCAGGGCATCCTTTCCCGCCAAGGCCGACCCCGCCAAGGCCGACCCCGCCAAGGCCGGCCCCGCCAAGGCCGGCCCCGCCAGGGCCGGCGGTGCGACGAGGTCGGGCGGCGGCTCTACGAGGGTGCCCGGTTCCACGAAGGGGCCAGGTGCCACGAGGGTGCCTCGCCCACCCACGGTGCCTAGCTCCACCAGGGTCATCCCCAAGAAGGCGTCCACGGCCGCCAAGGTCGGTGCTGGAGTCGGAGCTCGCCGGGAAGCCGTCGCAGGCGCGGGCCTGGCGACGGGCCGCACCGAGGCGGTGTCTACACCCAAGACCACGGGGCCCGCCCGCAGACTCATCAGCTCGAGCGGCCGCTCGGCCTCGGCGGGGCGGATCATCGGCGTCGGCGTCATCTGCTTCGGGCTCTGGCTATTGCTGGACGCCAACCAGCTCTACCGCGCAGAGGTGAACGGCGGCGCCGACGGCACTCGGCGAAACGTCGCTCTCGCCTTGCTGAAGCCGATCGCCGCAGTCTCGAACGCCCTCCATCTGTCCGGACTCGTCAACTGGGGCGACACGGCTCTCAATCGCAATGGCGGGCCAGGCAGCAATGCGGGCTTGCCGCCGCCGGTCATCACGACGGCACCGCCGTGTCCGGGCTTCCAACTCCCCAACGGGTCCTGCGTGCTCCCGCACCGCAGCGGGCACGGCCTCGTCCTCCCGCCGCCTCGTCCTCCCGCCTACGTGCTGCCACCGCTACCCCAGCCGAGCGCTGCCAACCCGCTGACGATCGTGGACATCGGGGACTCGATCGGCGAGGACCTGGGTTTCGGGCTGGGCGATCTGTTCAGCGGGGATAACTCCGTGCACCTGTTCCAGGAAGCCATCGAGGACACCGGGCTCGTGCAGCAGGACTACTACAACTGGCCCGGCCATCTCCAGCTCTATCTCGACAAGTACCACCCAGGTGCCGTCGTCGTGATGCTGGGGGCGAACGACGACCAGAGCATGAACGTGAACGGTCAGGTCTATACGCCGCTCTCTGGCGGCTGGGTGAAGGCCTACACGGCCAGGGTCGACATCATCATGGAGGAGTCCATCTCCGCCGGCGCTCACGTCCTCTGGGTTGGCCTGCCGCCCATGGGCGGGGGCAACATCACGAACGCCTTCGTCAAGCAGGTGAACCTGATCTACTCAGCGCAGGCGAAGCTGCACCCTGGCGTGACCTACGTGCCGTCCTGGAACGTCCTCGCCGGTCCTAAGGGCCAGTTCGTGATCTATCTCAAGATCAACGGATCCGAGGTGCCGGTTCGATCGACCGACGGCGTCCACCTCGACCCTGCCGGCTGGGACCTGCTCGCCAACGCCCTCCTCAAGCCGATGGAGGACGCCTGGGGCATCAACCTTCACGTGGTGACTTAGCGCGTTCCCTGGCGGTGGCAATCTCACGCTCGGCCTCCTCACGGCCGACCCAGGTGGCACCTTCGACCGACTTGCCCGGCTCGAGGTCCTTGTAGACCTCGAAGAAGTGCTGGATCTCGAGCCGGTCGAACTCCGGGAGGTGACGCAAATCCTGCAGATGCTCCTGCCGCGGGTCGCCGGCGGGCACGGCGATGATCTTGTCGTCCGGTCCTTTCTCGTCGGTCATACGGAACATCCCGATGGTGCGCGAGCGGATGACGCAGCCCGGGAACGTCGGCTCCTCCACGAGGACGAGGGCGTCGAGTGGATCGCCGTCGAGCCCGAGCGTGCCGTCCACAAAGCCGTAGTCAGCCGGGTACCGCGTTGACGTGAAGAGCATGCGGTCGAGGTAGATCCGCCCTGAAGTGTGATCCATCTCGTACTTGTTCCGCTGGCCTTTCGGGATTTCGACGACCACCTCGAATTCCATGTGGACGACGCTAGTGGGTCGCTCGCCTCCGCATCCCTGGCGAGCCGGCGCGGGCGGCCCCCCCGACGGCGGCGTCGCCCTGGGCGCGGCTCACGGCGACGTGCACGAGGTGAAGGGTCTGCACAGGCGGGCGGATCCGGGCGGATCCGTTTCGGCCCGCTCGCGGATCATCGGGCGGAAATGAGCAGATCCCGCAGCGGCGGGCCGAGGCCGGGTGCCGCCGCCACCAGTGTCGGCACTGCCTCATGACCCGCCAGCAAGCCGAGGATCTCCTCGACAGTCCCGCCAGCCTCCGTCACGAGCAGCGATCCGGCAGCGTGGTCCCAGGGCGCCAGCCAGGCCTCGTAGTGGCCGTCGAGGCGCCCGCAGGCCACCCAGCTCAGGTCGATGGCGGCCGCCCCGGCGCGCCGCAGGTCACGGACCTCGGGAAGGACGTGGGCGAGGAGGCGCCCCTGAGCACGGCGGCGGTCGCTCTCGTAGGAGAAACCCGTTCCTACCAACGCCTCGCCCAGCGGCGGGCCCGGGTCGAGCCGGAGCCGGACCCCGTCGCGATAGGCGCCTCCACCCGCGAGGGCGGTGAAGGTCTCCTGGCGGATGGGGTCGTGGACCACGCCGACCTGCGTCGTCGAATTCGACCGGCAGGCGATGGAGACGCCGAACACAGGCAGCCCGTAGACGAAATTGATGGTCCCGTCGAGCGGGTCGACGACCCAGGTGAGCCCGCTCGTGCCCTCGGTCGACCCGCTCTCCTCGGCGAGAACCGCGTCGCCTGGCCGAGCGGCCGCCAGCCGCGAGACGATGAGGTGCTCGCTCGCCTGGTCTGCTTCGGTGACGAGATCCGTGCGGCTGGACTTCGAACGTACGCTGTCGGTGACGACCTGCGTCGGTCCGGCGGCCGAGAAACGGTCCGAGAGCGCCCGGCCGGCCTCGAGGGCGATGGAGACGGCGAGCTCGAGGAGCTCCTCCAGCTTCGGCTCTCCCGTCGTCATCGTGAGCGTGCCGGAGGCGCCGCCTGTGACCGGGCCAGCTGGGCGAGGCGGGCGACGAGGATCTCCATCACGAGCGTGTCCGGCCAGCCGAGCCGTCCGCGCAGGTCGGCGTCGGCCTGGGCGATGACCTCGATGGCGCGGGCGACGCGATCGTGACCGAGCCGCCGGCCCTGCTCGAGCACCTTTCTCGCCGGGTAAGGCGACATCTTGAGGATGCTGGCGGCCTCATCGGCCGTCCGCACCTCGGCGCCATCGAGGCGGAGCATCCCACCGTAGTGCCGCTGCAGGGAGGCCATCACCTGGAGGGGGTGACGCCCCCCGGCGTCCATCATCCGGTGGAGCGCCTTGACGGCATCGGCCGTGTTGCCACGATCGAGTGTGTCGGTCAGATCCCAGGGAGGCACGCTCCCGCTATCGCCGAGAAAGGGGGACAACTCGGCCGTGGTGACCCGGCCGCCTTCGCCGTAGGCGGCTTCCAGCATCTCGAGGATCGAGTGAAGGCGGGCGACGTCCTCTCCGAGGTGCTCGCTCAAGAGCCTTGCTGCCTCCGAGTCGAGGCGCACGCCCGCATGCCGGATGCGTTGCCCGACCCAGTCGGAGCGTTGCCGACCCTGGCCGGCGGAGCTGTCGATGAC